>JBAVUB010000438.1:0-1747 GCA_049696575.1 Acidobacteriaceae bacterium
GCCCACGCTCGACCGCCCCCATCCACCGCCAGCGCCAGCACCTCGCCCGTCGCTCCCACTGCGTGAAACACCCCATCAGCGCCCGCCCGCATCAACCCTTCCCCCGTCCCCAGCCACAGCGACCCCGGGGCCCCCGACACACCCGTTGTTGGTGCGACGGGGTGGAGCGACCCGTCCTCGCCCTCAACCATCCGGCTGTTTTCCGTCAGCCCCGCATTCAACTCAATTCGTGTCGCCCGATCGCCCTCAATGCGAAACAACCCCGCAGCCGTCAGCGCCCACACCACGCCCCGCGCATCCTGAAATGTCCGCCAAACCTGCGTCGCCGGAATCCCCCGCGCAGCCCCAAACGCCTCGATAACCCCGCCGCGCAGACGCGCCAGCCCGCCCGACGTGCTCACCCACAGCACCCCATCGCGGTCCTCCATCAGGTCATCGATCAGATCGCTGGGCAATTCAGGCGTATTCGCCCGCGTGTACGCCCTGAACTCCACGCCGTCGAAGCGCACCAGCCCGCCTTCCGTGGCAATCCACAGAAACCCATCGCGCCCCTGCACGATCGCGTGGACGGTGTTTTGCGGCAGCCCCGTGTCCGTCTGCCACGACTGATACCCGTATTGCGCGAGCGCCGTATGCGGATCGAGAGCCTGCGCCGGCGCCGCCCCCAGCGCTATGAACGCAGCGCAAAGCACACCGGCAGCGCGGAGCTTGACCATAGCAAATGTTTCTTCAGGAATTCTATCTACCGGCTCGGCTCTCCGCCGCGCCCCCAACCACAATCAGCGCCCGTTCCCAACCCCGTTACCCGATCCCTGGCTGGCTCCGCTCCCCCGCGCCGCGCCGCGTGCCCGCTTCACTCGCACCTTCTCCGCCGCCGCCGGCCCAATCGTGAAACGACCCGCCCCCGTCTCAATCGCCACCGTTTGATCGTAGTTGCGCTGCACCACCCGCACCGCGCCCCCCGGCTCAATCCCCGCCTGGTTCAGGAACTTCAGCAGCTTCTCGTCCCGCTCGTACAAGCTGGTCACCGTGCAGTCCGTGCCCTCCGCAACCTCAGCCAGCGGCCGCACGCCGAGCCGCTTCCGCTTCCCTTCGCTCTCCGGCAACACCGCGTTCCCGTGCGGGCATGTTCCCTTCTCGCCGAGCTTCTTCATCAGCAGCGCCTCGAACGCCGGCGACACAGCATGTTCCAGCCGCTCCGCCTCGTCGTGCACCTCATACCACGGCATCCCGAACATCTCCGAAAGCATCCGCTCGATCAGATGATGCCGCAGCGCCGTCCGGTACGCCGCCTCATGCCCCTTCGGCGTTAGCCGCACCACCCCGTCAGCCCGCACTTCCACAAATCCGTCCCGCTTCAGCCGCCGCAGCGCCATCGATACCGCCGGCGGCGACACCTCCAGCCAGTGCGCCAGCGTCGCCGATATCACCGTCCCCCCCTCGCTCTCGGCTTCGAGAATCGCCTTTAGATAATCTTCTTTCGATACGCTGATCGCCGTTTTCACGTCGGATTCCTGGCTCCTAGCTTACAGCCGCTACTCGCAGTTCGTGCTCCTCGATTTCGACGGTGACGGACAGCCGTTAGCCCACCGCTAGATGGGGCTGGTCTCGATGCTGGAGATGAACTGGATTCCGGGCACGATCTGCTTCACCAGCCGTTTATCCCCGGTCAGAAAAAGGTCGATGCCTTTCGAGGCCGCGCACGCCAGGTGAATCGAGTCCGCCGTAGCCAGCTTCTGTACCGCAC
>JBAVUB010000439.1:0-1754 GCA_049696575.1 Acidobacteriaceae bacterium
GTGCCAGTTGCGGAGTCGCAGCGCCTCCTGCTCCAGTTCGCCCGTCGCCTCGAGCCACGCGATCAGGTGCGGCAATTGGTCCAGCGGCCGTGGATCAGCCGTTGTGGATCCGCCCGTAGTGCTCCGGCCGATCCCGGGAGCGAACCAGAGTCCCGCCACCACGCCTCGCACCGCATCCACAGCCGGCTTCATCCATCGCGACCGCCTCCGCAGCGCAAACAGACGCTGTGCCACCGTCACCACCCACCGTGGCGTGAGTGCGGCGGCACCCGCATAGCGGGAGAGCGCCATGCCCAATGTAAGCAGCTCGATGGCGTACTCGCCCTGGCTGCGCGGCGCTTCACTCTGCTCGATTTGTACGTATTGGCCGAAGCCGCAGACCGTGGCCCTCGCCCTCCGCTCGATCTCCGCGAGAATCGCATCCGAAAACCGCGCAACCTCCGCGTAGTATCGGTCGGAAGAGGCTTCCCCACACCGCAAGTCGTAAATCAGATTCAGTGCGGGAGCCGCTGCGATCTCGGCTGCGGACCCACAGGCAAATCCAGCCGCGAACTGGGACGAGTCCTCAAGTTGGCTGGATTCGATGGGCACTGACGGCCTCTTTCCGATATCATCCACGCCCTGGATACAGCCTGCATATCGACACTGCATCATACGCTCACCGTATGAAATCGTTCCCTCACTTCGACCGCTTCAACAATCGCGCCGCGCACCTGACCCGGTGTGGTCGCTGTAAGTCTGCAGGGCTTAGCGGTCTGAATGGTTGCGTCACCTGGCTGTACCACCACTTCAGCTTCTTGTAACACCTCGTGCCCCCCTCGACTTCGCGTTCAAACAACCCGGACAGCACTGGCACTCGTGCAAACGATCCCGCGCTGGGCGATTTTAACTTCGGCGGTCTCGCCTGAGTGCAGCAATCAGGCTGGCACATCTTCGACTCCCGTAAGCGATTGTGCGGGGTCGTGTGACGCCCGTCACATCGGCCCTCTGCAGGCTCCTCGAAACTGCCTCCAGGTTATCGAGCGCGGAACCAGGCTCCTGTACTCCGCGTACCTGACATCGGGAGAGCCACATCATGAGTGCGAGAGCGCAATGGATGGCCACAATCGCCGGTACGGTCGTCGGAACAGGCGGATGGATTTTGGGGTTGGGACATATCATTTGGCCCGGGCATCCTCTCTGGGCGCTCCTTTTCCTTACCATCGCCGTGACTGTTTTTACGATGGTCGTTGTCGAACGGCAGGTGCGCGAGGGTGCCCGTCGTACGTGACCCGACCTTCTGTGTCCTTGGTGCATGACCGGCAATACAGAAGTTACCTATCGGTCAAGCTCGACTTACAGTCGCTGCACGATCGCCGGCAAACCAGACGCCACTCGGGAAAATGGCGCCGATGGCGTTGTCCCCGTAGGTCTCCCCATCCCCGAAACGCGGAAATCGAATCCTGCTGCGCCCACCAGGCTGTTTCATCGAATCAGCGTCGTTTGCGGGGCATATCGCAACGGCTGCCCTTGGTTGGATAGGGGCAGGTTTAAAAAAACACTCCACGCTTCCCCTGTCGCTCCGGTGGCTCTTACCCAACGCGGACCCGAGACTCAGTCGATCCTGTCGTCGAGACGCGCCGGCTCGCCGCCTTTACGGCTCAGAATCCGCCGAAAAGCCTTGCGATCGGCACGCTCGCTGCGCTCCGCAAAGAAACGCTCCGTCTCCATCGCCGCGATCTTCTCGGCTGCGGCGATCACCAGGAACTGATTCA
>JBAVUB010000440.1:0-8523 GCA_049696575.1 Acidobacteriaceae bacterium
GTGGGGCTGATTATTCAGCCGGCGAGCGGAGCCGAGGCGGCGTTTGCCAGGGTACACGAACTGGGCATGTCGAACTGCTTCCTGTCGCTCGATGGATATCTGGGAAAATTTACGCCGACGCTGGCGCAGGAGCTGGGCGGGCTCCTGGAGAAATATGGGTTGGTGGCCACGGCGGCGGAGGTGGTTCGTCCGGAGCCGCTGGTGTGGGATTTTCTGCACGGGCCTTCGACGATTGGGCTGGTGCCGCGAGCGACGAGGGCGGCGCGGATGGATGCGCTGAAGCAGACATCGGATTTTGCGGCGCTGCTGAAGATCGACCGCGTGCAGACGCATTGCGGGTTTATTCCGGAGGATCCTGCAGACCCTCTGTATGAAGAGACGGTGCTCGCGATTCGCGCAGTGGCGCAGCATTGCGCCGGCAACGGGCAGATGTTCCTGATGGAGACGGGGCAGGAGACGCCGACGACGATGGCGCGGGCGATCAAAGATGTGGATCAGCCGAATCTGGGCGTGGGGCTGGATACGGCGAACCTGATCCTCTACGGCAAGGCGAATCCGGTGGACGCGGTCGACATTATTGGCCCGCGCGTGCGCAGCATGCACGCGAAAGATGGGCGATGGCCGACCGATCCCATGAAGCTGGGCGAAGAAGTGCTGATCGGCACGGGGCTGGTGGATTTCGAGAAGGTGTTCACGAAGCTGCATCGGCTGGGGTACACGGGGGCGGTGACGATCGAGCGGGAGACGTCGGGGCCGCAGCAACTTGCGGATGTGCGGGAGGAGAAGGTGTATCTGGAGCGGGTGCTGGCGCGGGTGCTGGGGTAGGAAGCTGGGAGCCGGGACTGGGAGCGAGCGAGAAGCTTTTAGCGAGAGACTTTTAGCGAGAGACTTTTAGCGAAAGGCGAGTGGGAAGCGGACTATGGATCGGAGAGATTTTGTCGGCGGCGCGGCGGCTTCGGGAGTCATGCTGCTGAAGGCGCGGACGGCGTTTGGGTATGAGGCCAACTCTGCGGTGCGGCTGGGGCTGCTGGGGTGCGGCAGCCGCGGGACGAGCGTGGCGACTTCGTTCGCGAAGAACACGCCGGCGCGGGTGGTGGCGCTGGCGGATTTGTTTCCGGATCAGCTGGCGGCGGGGAAGGCGCATTTTGACACTGTGAATGGGGCGCTCGGGGTTCCGGGCATCGATGCGGGGCTGATGTTTCGGGGGCATCGGGCGTTCGAGGAACTGGCCGCCTCTTCGGCGATTGACGCGGTACAGATTTCGACGCCGCCGTGGTTCCATGTTCCACATCTGGAAGCGGTCATTGCAGCTGGCAAACATGCTTATTGCGAGAAGCCGATGGGCGTGGACGTGGCGCAGGCGAAACAGGCGCTGGAGATTGGGAAGCGCGCGGAGGGCAAGGTCAGCCTCGACGTGGGATTTCAGGTGCGCAGCGCGCCGCCGATTGCTGAAGTAGTGCGGAGGATTCACGCGGGCGATCTGGGGAAGCTGGTGTCGATCGAGGCGCATTACAACGCGCCGAATGCGGTGAGCCACAGCGGGACGGGATGGTCGGCGGATGAATTTCGGCTGCGCAACTGGCTGTGGGATCGTGTGCTCTCGGGCGACATTCTGGTGGAGCAGAACATCCACGTCATCGATTTGTGCAACTGGATCATCGGGAGCCATCCAGTGAAGGCGACAGCAACGGGCGGACGCAATGCGATTACTCACCAGGGCGATACATGGGACAACTACCAGGTGATCTATACGTATCCTGGCGATGTGCATGTGAGTTTTTCGTCGACGCAGTGGGGGGCGAACGGATTTTTCGATGTGACGGAGCGGGTGTTCGGGGAGAAAGGGATTGCGGAGGCGCCGTATTCGGGGCCGGTGCGGATTATCGGGGAGAATGCGTGGGCGTGGAGTGAGGGCGCGGCTGCTGGTGGGTCGGGAGCGGGGTTCGCGGCGAACGGCGCGTTCAGCGACAACCTGGAGTTTGCGGATCGGGAGAAGGATCGCGCGTTTATCGAGAGCATCACGTCGGGGAAATTTCACAACCAGGCGGAGGCGGGGGTCGAGACCGCGTTGAGCACGATGCTGGGCCGGATGGCGGGCCAACGCGGGCATGAGGTGACCTGGGAAGAGCAACTCCGGCACGGCGAGCGGTACGAGATGAATATTGATATAAGGCAGTTTGGGTAGTAGAACCAGCGGATAGCGGATAGCGGATAGCGGAACCTCGCGCTTCGCGCAAATCCCGGGCCTCAAAATCGAGGCGCGCAAATCCCGGGCCTCAAAATCTAGGCCCGGGCCAGCTTGAGCTGACTACTGTTTTCCCGAAACGGTTGGTTTTCCCGAAACGGTCAAAATCGCAGTACTTCAGGGTGGAGCTACAGATTTGGTCCATTGACGATCGGCGGCGAAAAGCGTCCGCTGCTTGCTGTGGGGTGAACCTGGCGGGGGGACGGGTTTTGGGGGCCAGGATTTTTAGGTTGGGAAGATTCCTCTTGACACATATATATCTTGATTGATATATAGCGTGGATTATGACTGAGACTCAGGTTCAATCTCTTATTCCGCTGAAAACACAGTGGTTCCATATCATGCTGTCGCTCGCAGGCGGGGAACAGCATGGCTACGGGATCATGCAGGAGGTCCTGCAGCGGACAACCGGCAAGGTTCGGCTGTGGCCGGCGACGCTGTACGGGTCGATCAAACGGATGATCGAGGTGGAACTGATCGAGGAGTCGGATGAGCGGCCGGCGCCGGAGGAAGATGACGCGCGGCGGCGGTATTACCGGCTGACGGAATTTGGCCGGCGGGTGCTCGACGCGGAGTGCGAGCGCCTTCAGGAGTTGGTTCGAGCAATTCAAACAAAGCGCGCGATTGTGACGGAATGACGAACGTATGGCGGCGAGTGTACCGGCGGCTGGCTGCGGCCTTCCCGCACGAATTCAAACTGGCCTACGGCGACGAGATGCTGCAGGCCGGTGAAGACGCCATTGGCGAAGTCGCGAAACGGCACGGAGTGCTGGGGCTGATGCGGCTGGTCGCGGACCTGGCGATGCGGCTGCCGGTGGAATACCTGAACGAGATGCGGCGCGATCTGCCCTACGCGGTGCGGGCGCTAATGAAATCGCCTGGATACGCGGTGGTGGGGATTGTGTCGATGGGGCTGGGGATCGGGTTGACGACGAACTTATACAGCTCGGCGTGGATGCTGCTCACCCGCCAGTTAGCCGGCGCTGCCAACGCCAGCCGCCTCGCCGCGGCGGAAAAGCCATTCTCGTACTACTACATCGAGCAGTTCCGCGAGCAGAAGAGCCTCTTCTCCGGCGTCGCCGCGGTGCAACCTTCCGTCCAGTTCAACGTGCAGCTGGGCGCTGGGTCCGGCGAGAAACCGCAGCGCATCTATGGGCAGATCGTCTCGCCCGACTATTTTTCCGTACTCGGCATGGAAGCCCAGCGCGGCCGACTGCTGAGCGCCGATGAAGACAAATCCGGGGAAGCGCCGGTGGTGGTGATCAGCGATCGCCTGTGGCGCAGCCGGTTCAACGCCGACTCCGACGTGGTCGGCCAGACCCTGCGCATCAACGGACAGAACGCGACCATTGTCGGCATCACGCCACCGAAGTTCGACGGAGCGCTGGCGCCCTATCCGATGGAGATGTTTGTGCCGACGACCGCGCCGGCCACGATGGTTCCCGAACTGGCCAATGACGTTCTCCACCAGCGCAACGCCAGGGAGTTCTTGCCACTTTTCAGCGTCGCACCGGGCATCACCATGGACAGCGCCGAGGCGCCGCTCGACGGCATCACCCGCCGTCTGGACAAGCTCGATCCCATGGCGCCCTTGGAAACAGACAAGGCCAAACGCGTCGAGCTGCTCGCTGCGGGCACGCGGGTGCCGATCCCGCGCCAGTTCAGGCCGGTGGTTCTGGGTTTCTATGCCATCCTCATGGCCGCGGTTACGGCCATCGCCTGCCTTAACCTGGCGACCATGCTGCTGGCTCGGGGCGCCAATCGCCGGCGCGAACTGGCCATCCGCCTTGGCGTGGGCGCCAGCCGATTCCGGATCATCCGCCAGATGGTGAGCGAAGGCGTTCTTCTCTCTCTGGTTGGCGGAGCTGCCGGCTTTGCGCTGGCGTACGGCCTATGGATGCTCAACGCGCACACCAAACTCCCGGCGGGCGCGGCCCTGATGCCGGATGAGTCGCTGGACTGGCACGCGGTGACGTTCGCCTTCGTGCTCGCGGTGTTGTCCGGCATTGCCTTCAGCGTGCTCCCGGCCATCTCCGCCACCAAAACCGACGTGGCCACCGCGCTCAAAGAAGGCGCGGCGTTGCAGTTCTCCGGGCACAAGCGCCTGGGCCTGCGCAACCTTGCCATGGGCGCGCAGGTGGCCGGCTCGCTGATGCTGCTGCTGATCACCGGCTTTCTGGTGATGGGCATTATGCGCAGCAACAACCTCCAGACCAACTTCGATCAAAAGACCATGGTGTTCCTGGCCGTCGATCCAGTGCGCGACGGCTACACGCCGGAAAAGGCACAGCAGTTCTTTGACCAGCTGCCCACGCGGCTCATCGCTTCGGGCAACGTGCAAATTTTCGCGCTCGCGGCGCAGCCGCCTTACGTAACCGCCGACGACCCGGACGACAACGAGATGACCGCGGAGGGCTCGCATATCCAGCGCGGCACAGCGGAAGAAAAAGTCGGCGCCGGCTACTTTGCCGCCATCAGCGAGCCGCTGCTCGCAGGCCGCGAGTTTGAGGATCGCGATCAGCGCCTGAATTCCGATGCCGCGACCGGCACCATCGCCCTGCCCGTCGTGCTGAATGAAAAAAGCGCGATGGCGTTGTTCCCCAGCGGCGGCGCCGTCGGCCAGCGCATCCGCGACGGCCGGCACGAGTACGAAGTGATCGGCATCGTCCCCAATCTGAAAGACGGAATGGGAATGATACAGCCCACCGCTTACCTGCCTCTGACGCAGCACGATTTTGCCCAGCCCCCGGCCGGAGGCATCACCATCATCGCCCGCTCGCACTCGGCCGCCGATGCTCTGCTGGCCGTCAAGGGCGTCATCGCGTCGATGGATCCCAACGTCACGGTCTACGACGTGCAGACGCTGAGTGAGTTCCTCGAGTCCTCGCGCGCGGCCATGCGCACCGCTCTGCGCACCTTCGGCGGCATCGGCCTCTTCGGCCTCATTCTCTCCGCGGTCGGACTCGCCGGGGTCACCGGTTACGCCGTTGCGCAGCGCCGCAAGGAAATTGGCATCCGCATGGCGCTGGGCGCGCGGAAAAAACAAGTGCTCGGCCTGGTGCTGCGGGAGGGCCTTGGCCTCATTGTGTGCGGCTCCATCATCGGATTCCTGGGCGCAGTCGCGGTCGCACGGATGGTCTCGGCCATCGCCAAAGAGTTTGCCGATGCCTTCCAGGTCGGCACGAACGATCCGCGGCTGCTGATCGGTGCGCCGGTGCTGCTGGCGGGACTGGCCTTGCTGGCGTGCTACATTCCAGCGCGAAGAGCGACGGAGATCGATCCGCTGCAAGCGCTGCGGCAGGATTAGCCGAGAGGGTTGGAGCCGATGTTGACTGGCTTGATGCTCGCCACGGTTGGGGGATGGCTGGTTGGCTTCGCGCCGGGGAGAATCGCAATTGGAACCTGCAAGAGGGTTCTCTTGACTAACGCCATTACCGTTTGGCCTCCGGGGGGAAAACCGGAGGCCATTTCTCTTTTTGACTCCGGAAAGCGGATTTGACCGAGACGCGCCAGGAAGATACCCTCTGTCCGCCGGGAACCGGGCGCCGCGTGGGTGCGTAACCGATGAACATGCGCGGGATGGCTCTTTGTCTTGTGACGGCCTTTGTGGCTGGCGGCGCTTCCAGTGGGGCGCAGACGACACCCCAGGGGAGCGCCGCTCCACTGCCCAATCCAGGCGAGCTGCTGCAGCGCGCCATTGCCAATGAGGCTAAGCTGGCCGCGGAACAGGAGCGGTACGAGTGCCGGGTGAATGACGAGACCACGGAGCTGGACAGCAAGGGCAAAGTGAAGAAGACGGAGACGGAGGAGAAGGAGCAGTTCTACGTCAACGGAGTCGAGGTGGATCGGACTCTGGCGAAGGACGGCAAGGACCTGAACGCGGAGCAGACGCAGAAGGAAGACGACCGGGTGATGAAGAAGACGCTGAAGTACAGCGATCAGGCAACGGCGCAGAAGGAAACCGACAAACAGACCAAAGAGATGCAGCAGATGCTGGGGGCGATGATGCTGACGAACGGCCACCGGGATCAGGTGGACGGGCGGAGCGTGCTGTTTTACGACATCGTGCCGAACCCGAAATACCACGCAAAGAATCTGAACGAGCGCTTCGCCCAGGTGATGCAGGGGAAGATTTCGCTGGACGAGCAGACCGGCGAGCCGGTGGATATCAACATCAAATCGACGCAGGATCTGAAGATCGCGGGAGGGGTGCTGGCCAGTCTGCATAAGGGATTCTGGCTGCACCTGCACGACCATGCGGAGCCGGATGGAGTGTGGCTGACGGACCTGGCGGAGGGATCGGGAGATGCGCGCGCAATGTTGTTTTTCCATCCGTATTTCCGGTTCAAAGAGACGACGGGCGGCTGTCATCTGTACACGGCGACTGCGAAACAGGTGGGGCAGGCGAAGGTTGTGAAGTGATTGCAGCAGCCGGTAGCCTGTAGCCTGTGAGCTAAAAACTCCATGAACAATCAATGCAAGAAGCCGTCGGGATGGCTGGGTCGATGGATGCTGCGGAACATGAATGCGCGGCATTCCAAACTGACGGACTGGGGCCTGGGACATATTGCTGTTGCGGCGCGCGAGACGATTCTCGATGTGGGCTGTGGCGGCGGGCGGACGGTGAGCAAGCTGGCGGCGATGGCGCTCGAAGGAAAGGTGTATGGCGTCGATCATTCCGAAGACAGCGTCGCGGCAACCAGGAAAACAAATGCACAATCGATTGACGATGGGCGGGTGGAGATCCGGCAGGGCTCGGTGTCGCAGTTGCCTTTTTCTGGTCCCATGTTCGATCTGGTCACAGCGGTCGAGACGCATTTCTTCTGGCCGAACCTGCCTGAGGATGTGCGCGAAGTTTGGCGCGTGCTGAAGCCCGGCGGCACGGCGATTGTGATTGCAGAGATTTATAAGGGCGCCAACACAGCGGTGAGCAAGCTGGCGGAAAAGTATTCGTCCAGATCGGGCATGACGGTGCTGACGGTGGACGAACATCGGGAGTTGCTGGAGAATGCGGGCTTCCGCGATGTTCAGGTGGACGTGGATGCGAACAAGGGGTGGATTTGCGCGATTGGCAAGAAGCCGTGAGGCCGACCGATTTGCTGTGTGCGAGAAGGCCCGCGCTGCCGATCGCTGCGCAGGCCTTTCCTTTGATACCTACTTGTTGGGCTGGAAGAGCGCGAGGCGAACGTGCCACGTGACGGACTGGCCGGGGTGCAGAGTGACCATGCCAGTATTCATGTTGCCCCACTCCTTGCCAAAGGGGTCGGCGAAGTTGAACTGTTCCTCAATGGCGGCGAACTGCTTCGTCGGCGGCGCGTAGACCTGGATGGTGCGAATCTCCGGCGAGAGGCCGAGGATGTGGACGCCATAATTGCTGGCGGGGTCGGCAAAGGTGACGTCGACGGCTCCGTTGGTGCGCTGCAGCTTCGACCAGTTGTCGTCGAGGTAGATGTCGTCGAGGGCCTTGCCCTGGGCCGCGCTGAAGTCGTACTTGGTCCCCTTGACGGGCTGGAGGTCGCCGGTCGGGAAGACGTCGCCATAGTTATTGATGGCGGCCACCTGTTGGCCGGGGACGTGGAGCAGGGCCTGCTTGCGGTCGCCGCTGGGCACGGCGAAATAAGGATGCCAGCCGATGGCCATGGGTTCATCGTCTTTGCCGACGTTCTTCGCCGTGATGGTGGCGTCGACGGCGGGGCCGGTGAGCGAGATGGTGAAGGTGAGGTCGGTCTGCGAGAGCCAGTGACCGCCGAAGTCGCCGGCGTGAATGATGCCGGTGAGCGTCTGGCCGTCGGGGATGGACTGAGTCTGAACATCCTGGGTTTGCGAGGCAAGGATGAGGCCGTGCATCGCGTGTTTGTCTTTGGTGGGGTCGTTGCTGTTATGCCAGTTGGCGGGCAGGGTGATGGTCTTGCCGTGCCATTTGGTGGTGATGGTCGTGCCATCAGAGGACACGGGACCGATGATGCGGTTCGGATACGGGACGAGGAAGGGGGCACCGTTGTTGAGGAAGCTCTCGTTGCCGTTCTGATCGTCGGGACCGCCGTTGAGTTTGGCGGCAGCTTCTTCCAGAGTCGGTGAGGCGAAGATGGGGATCTCGCCTTTGCCGGGGACGTTGGCGGTGATCTGGAAGACGTTCATGCCGCGGCCAGGCAACACGGTGGCGGAGAGGAACTCCATCTGCTGGCCATTGCTGGTGGCGGGGCGCGTGAGCTTGACGACGGGCTCACCGCCGATTTGCGGGATGGGCGGCTGCGCTTCGGGCGCGGGCTGGGCCTGGT
>JBAVUB010000441.1:0-3594 GCA_049696575.1 Acidobacteriaceae bacterium
CTGCTGCTGCGCGCGCAACGCCGGCAGCAGATCCTTGCGCTCGGCCCGCGTCAACAGCCCCGGTTCCCTTGCCGATGCCCACAGGATGTACAGCTGATTCACCAGAGGCTGCGCCGCATAATTCCTCCGCAAGTAGTCCCGCAGCCGCTCCAAATGCTCGCGCGTCCCTGGCTCCCGCGCAAATCCTCCCGGTAGATCCACCGCTTCGACCATCAGCAGCGCCGCGCCCTGATAGCCCGACTCCGTCGACTCCCACGGACCCAGATGAAAATCCTGCCACTTCCATGCGCCGGCCAGTGGCCCGTCCGCTTCCTGCAGCGCCCAGGCCTCCTCGAACGCTTTCCGCGTGATCGGCCGCACCTGCCCCAGCCCCGCGTCGTAGCTCGCCAGGATCGCAACGTTCAAAACCGCTTCCGTCGCGCGCGACTCCGCTGCCTTCCCCTTCCCATATTTCTCATCGGAGTAGAAGGGCGCCATCTGCCCCCAGTCGCTAACGCGCTTTTCCACGCTGTCCAGCATCGTTTTTTCTGGCGGAGTCATCGCCGCATCGCCCAGATCGCGCCGCAGTTCCGGCCGCACCATCGCGTAGGGCACTACCGTGTGGCACGAGATACACAGCGTCCCATGATCCTTCTGCGCCCGCGGCCACCCCTGCCACCACGTCTCGCGTTGATCGAGATACTGCGCCGCCGCCTGCTTGTTCCAGCTCGAAGACGCCTCATCCGCCGCTCCATGGACCGTCGCGGTTCGGAACAAACCGACGCACAAAAAGAGTCCACTCAACAGCAGGAACGCTCCTGCGATTCGACCCCTCATGCGCCTCCTTTGCGACCAGCGATGGGTTACATCGTACCGCGGGTCCCCGCCGGGAGCCCCCGGAAATCAATAGATCCTGAAGTTCACCTCAATATCCACTTCCACCGCAACCGGCTTGCCCTTGAGCAGCGCCGGCTTGAATTTGTACTCCCGCACCGCCTCCATGGCCTTCTCGTCCAGCCCCATCCCCAGCGCCCGCACTATGCGGACCCGCTGCGGATTGCCCTGCGCATCCACCACCAGACCCACAACGCAGACCCCCTGGTACTTTGCCCGCCGCGCCTCGTCGGAAAACTCCGGATCCGGTGCGTATATAAGGATGGGGTTCGAAACCCCGCCGCCCACGTGGTAAATGCCGCCGCCATACCCGCCGCCTTCGCCGGGTCCAATCCCGTTGCCGTTCCCCGAACCGATCCCGCCGCCGGAACCCGTCCCAAATCCCGACCCCGACCCCGATCCCTGCGACGCAAACGCCACTTGCGGCGACTGCGGAACCCCCAGATCGGGCAGGGCCGCGTCCGGCAGTTTGATCGGCGGCATCACCACCGTCGGCTCTACCGCCAGCTTCGGATTATCCAGCCGCAAAATCTGCGGCGGCGTGATCTGCTGCTTCGCGAACTTCGGCAGCTTGCCCTTCGAAGCCTCCAGCAGCTCGTGGTTCCCGCCGCCCCCGCCGCCTCCCATCGTGTCCTTCAAATTCGCAGCCGGAATGAACGGAGTCACGTCCACCGTCGCCATTAGCTTCCTCTGCACCTCCCGTGTGTGCCACTGATCCAGCGCGAACAGCACGATCAGCGCGCAAATCAGCGCGTGCGCGCCCACCGACAACATGCTCGTCCACCGCGACTGGGTCGTAATCTCAAGCCCGGCAAACGTTGGGATGAACACCTTGCCGCCAACCCCTGCGGGCGCCAGCTCCATCGCTCCGAAATTCGCGCTCAACCTTCCCTCCACGCCGGCCATCAGCGTCGCCGGCGCCGCTTCGCGGGCGAACGCTGCGTAGAGTGCCTGTTCCAGTTCCGCGTCGCTTTCCATCATGACCAAACCTCGCTTCCCCCGCGCGCCCCAGCGCTCTAGCGCAGCACGCGCGCCATCTTCTCGCGCAGCAATTGCAGCGTCCGTCGCAAGTGGCTCTTCACCGTGGCAACGGGCATGCTCAACGCTGCGGCAATCTCTTCCGGCAGCATGTCTTCCTGATACCGCAGCACGATCACCGCCCGCGGCGTTTCAGGAAGCGAAGCCACCAGTTGCCGGATCTGGCGGCTCAGCAGGGGATCGCCGGCCAAGGCATCGACCGCCAGCTCGGGCAGCTCCCCCGGATCCGTAACCACCTCCGGCCGCCGCTCTCGCTGGCGCATCCGGTCAATGGAGCGATGCACGGTGACGCGGCGCAGCCAGTTGAGGACGTGGTCGTCCGATTCCAGCTCGTCGAGTTTCGCGTACAACTCCAGAAACACATCCTGTGCGGTCTCTTCGGCGAGGAAACGGTCGCCCAGGATGCGAAGGGCGATGCTGAAGACCATCGACTGGTGCTCCAGCATGACGATACGGAAGGACTGCTCGCGAGCTTTCAGGTGTACATCCTGCCTTCACTTGTGTATACGCCCGCGGAGGTGCGGCAGAACGCAGAAATTTGGGGCACTGAAGCGCGGTGGTTATCGAAGGTGAGTACTAAAGAGTCAGGAGAAGTCGCCTGAGTTAAGGCCTGGGCTAAATGCTGCGCCGCCATTCGCCGTCCGTCAGCTGGCAGCCGACGATCCGCTACCACACCCGGCCTGCTTCTGCTACTCTCACGGCGCGGGTGTGCTGACGGCGTCAGCCGGAGGTGCGTGTTTGGAAGCTCAGGTTATGACCGTGCTGCAAGGCCAGGTCATCGCCCTCATGGCGGGCACTGTCTTTCTCGTCGTTGCCCTGCTCGCTTTCAGCATCGCAGCAGTTCGGGGCCGGGCCGGCATGCGTTTCCTTCTCTGGTTTGGACTCTTCAATCTGATCTACGGCGTCCGCATTCTCACGCGCGTGCCGGCACTTTTCCGGCTTCTGCCCCATGCCGCCTGGCATAGCGGCCCGAGCCTGTTCGCCATCCTAAGCTACCTGCTGATCCTTCCCGGATTGCTTTGCTGGAGGGAACTGACCATAGGCGCGCTGCGCCGCATTCTTGACATCGCAGCCATGGTGCTGTCGATCGTCGCGCTGGCTGGCATCTGGGCCGCGCTCTTTACGCCCAACCCCTACCGATTCATGCTCTATAACAACCTGCTGGTCGTCGCGCTGCTGGCTACGCTCGGGATCGAAACCGCGATCCCCTCCCTCAGAAAGCGCTTCGGTGGAATGCAGAGCGGTGCCTCCCGCGTCGGCACCATAGCCGTAGTCCTGGCGGCCATCTACTCCACGTCCCAGCACTATTTCCATCTGCCTGAATATCCGTTCGCTGAACCACTGGCTTTCGCCGTCTTTGACTTCGTCCTTGGGTACGTCGCGGTCGAGAGGCTCTTTACCAACGGACGGCGCCTCCTCGCCATTGAAAGCGAGCTGGCCATTGCGCGCGAGTTGCAGAGTTCCACCCTTCCCGCCGAGACTCCCGAAATCGCCAACCTGCGCATCCACGCCGTCTATCGCCCCGCCACCGCCGTCGCTGGCGACTTCTACGAATTCATTCCTGTCGATCGCCATCGCGTGGGATTTCTGGTTGCCGACGTCTCCGGCCACGGCGTTCCTGCGGCGCTGATCGCGGCCATGCTCAAGGTCGCCATGCAATCCCTCGTGGGCCGCGGCCAGGCC
>JBAVUB010000442.1:0-13452 GCA_049696575.1 Acidobacteriaceae bacterium
AGCTCAAGTTCCAGAGTTTCTATTTTGCCGATGACTCGCGCTGGTCAGGAGATACCTATGCTCTGCCGCCGACCAGCGTCCCTCGCCGCTGGACGATGGTCACGAAAGAGGAGTTCTTCCGCGGCGCCAGGGCGGCGCCCTAACGACCGCATTTTTCAGGCAGACCACGGTGGACGCCGCGGGAGCGAAAGCGCAACAAGGACGAATCGTAGCGTTGGGGTACGACTCGCTCCGTGGGGAATCGGGGTATTATCGTCGGTATGGCGACGGTCCACATCCCGGAAGCTGAAGCCGCGCGCGACCTGCCTGGGCTGCTGGCACGCGTGCGCGCCGGTGAGGAGATCGTGATCGAGAAGGAAGCCGAGCCCGCGGTCGTGCTGCGCACCCTCGAACCGCGCGGCCGGTTGCTGTCGGAGTCGATTGCGCTGGCCAGGAAGCACGCGGAGGAGTTGGGCTACGAACCACGGATGGACCCGGAGTTCGCCGCCGATCTTGAAGAAATCATCCGCAGCCGAAAGCCCCGCGACACCTCGGCATGGGACTGATTCTCGATTCCAGCGTCCTGATTGCAGGCGAACGGCGCGGCGAAACGGTCAGGCAGACGATGCAGCGCATTGTCAGGGCGAGCGGAGATGCGGAATGCGCCCTGTCCGCTGTCAGCATTATCGAGCTTACGCACGGCATCTATCGAGCCAAAACAGATGCAGATCGTTTACGGCGCAAAGCGTTCGCCGATGAGTTGGCTCGCGACATGATCGTTCATCCTGTTTCGGTGGCAATCGCTCAGGTTGCGGGCCGGATCGAGGGCGAGCAGGCGGCGAGGGGCGTCTCCATTGCTGTGGAGGACCTCATTATTGGGGCGACCGCTCTGCATCTTGGTTTCGATGTCGCGACTCTCAATGTGCGCGACTTCCAGCGGATTCCGGGACTGACTCTGATCACGATGTAAGGCGAATCCGGAGCGGGGGTTGTTGTGGATCTGGTGTACGACCCGCTACAGGTCAGTGCGATCTAAGCATTCGAAAAAGCAATTGCGCCAGCACGCAAAGACCGAGCAATATCCAGAACACATAGATGATTTTTCCGCGGCCCTCCCTTGTGCTCGCTTGTGGCTTCCTCTTAAAGCTCCAAAACAGGAGCGCGTTGAAAAGCAAGAATGCCACGCCACAGATGATCAGAAAGGTCCGCAATGGAGTGCTTCCAGGGACCATGAATAGCGCGAGCACGAACCCCAGCAACATCGAAATCTCAACGATAACGATGACTGTGCTTTTCTTAAGGGGTTTATCCCATCCCACTTAACGCTATTCCTCTTCCCCGACCCCTGCCGCTCCTGGCGCACCCTTGACACGCACGACGGTGATCTTCGAGAAGCCTTCCTTGAAGTCCGGCGGGCGGAGGCGCTCGGCCATTTTCTTCATCACGTCGTCGCCGACCGTGCGTTCGCGGCGCTTGTTGCGCTCCATGCAGACTTCCAGCGGCACGTCGAAGAAGACCGCCTGCACGTCGTAGCCGAAGCTTTTGGCCATTTTGATCCACTGGCGGCGCTCGTGGGGCGAGAGATTCGTCGCGTCGACGTAATTCCACGGCATCTTCGCGATCAGCCGCGCACGCAACAACGAGCGCAAGGTCGAGAAGACGAGTCCCTGCCAGCGCTGCTCGGTGATGTCGTCGAAGAGCAGGCTGCGCAGCAGGTCGCTCGACAGCGGTGTCACGCCGCGGCGCTTGAACAAGGTGGTCTTGCCCGACCCTGGTAGTCCAATCGTCAGGACCACGAAGCCGCGTGCGCCTTTAGCGGCGCTGGGGCCCGGCTCGGGCGGCGGCGTGGAGAGCGATTCGGGCTGAGTTTCGAGGACAACTTTGCCAACGGGTTCAGCCGCGGCAGCGGCGGCCAGCTTGCCGACCGGCTCGACCGCAACCTCGGCCGCAGGTTCCGGCGCCCGTGAGACGCTCTCGGATTCTGGCGCCTCCTCCTCATCCGCAGGCACCGGGGCTTTGCCGCCGTGATACGAGGGCTGTAGAGGAGCCGGTTGGTTCTGGGGCAATTCCTGGCCGATTTTTCCGGTGGACTCCGAGGTGTTGGGCCCACGCTTCGAGCGTCGTCTCATGCGATCGCGCAACCACAGGCGCATATCCAGGATGTAACACAGTCGCAGGCGCGGGGCAAACGCACAGCGGTGTTATGTACCTGTTCAAGCACACCATTGTGTGAAAACAATGTGACGTTCGTACGCAAAAATGCGGGCGGCGCAACGGCAAATCCACTTTTCCCTTGACTACGGTGCTAGCATCGGTAATTGGGTGGTTCCGGGCGTTTTGGACCGTTAAGAATCAGAGTGATCCGGATCACACCAGGATCAGCACGCAGCCTGCAAAAATTGAGGCAAGGAGACGAATCTTTATGGCCGTCAAGGTTGGAATTAACGGGTTTGGGCGGATCGGCCGCAATGTACTGCGAGCCTCGCTTGGGAATCCGAATATCGAATTTGTTGCCGTCAACGACCTTACCAGTCCCGCAACCCTCGCGCATCTTCTGAAATACGATTCCATCCTGGGCAATCTGAAGAACGAGATCGTGGCCGGCGAGGATTTCATTTCTGTCGACGGCAAGAAGCTGAAGGTGTTCGCGCAGAAGGACCCCGCGCTCCTGCCGTGGGATTCGGTGGGCGCACAGATCGTGATCGAGTCCACCGGGCACTTCACCGATGGCACGAAGGCCAAAGCGCATCTGCGCGGGCCGGTGAAGAAGGTCATCATCTCGGCTCCGGCGACCAACGAGGACCTCACCGTGGTGCTGGGCGTCAACGAGGGCAAGTACGATCCGGCGAAGCACAACATCATCTCGAACGCCTCGTGCACCACGAACTGCCTGGCGCCGGTGGTCAAAGTGCTCGTCGAGAAGTTCGGCATCGTATCGGGCATCATGACCACGATCCACAGCTACACCAACGACCAGGTCATCCTCGACTTCCCGCACAAGGATCTGCGGCGCGCGCGCGCGGCGGCGTTGTCGATGATTCCAACGTCGACGGGCGCGGCCAAGGCGCTGAAGCTGGTCATTCCCGAAGTCGAAGGCAAGCTGGACGGCTTCGCGATCCGCGTCCCCACCCCGAACGTCTCGGTAGTCGACCTGACCTTCCTGGCGGAGAAGCCGATCACGAAAGACGCCATTAACGACGCGTTCAAGGCTGCTGCGGGCGGCGAGCTGAAGGGCATCCTCGGGGTTGACTCGAACGAGCTGGTTTCGAGCGACTTCAAGGGCAATCCCCTCTCGTCCATCGTGGACGCTCCGCTGACCAAGGTCGTGGGCAATATGGCGAAGGTGATCAGCTGGTACGACAATGAGTGGGGCTACTCGTGCCGGGTGCGCGACCTGATCCTCTTCCTCGCGAAGAAGGGCCTGTAGCTCATCTCTGCAACCGAACGGGGGCCCGGCGCGGCCCCCTTGCGCGGAGAATCCCATGCGAATGAATATTTCAGGCACGTCACCGTACGAACCGGTGATCGGCTTTTCCCGCGCCGTGCGCGCAGGCCAGACAGTCTATGTTTCCGGAACCGGACCGGTGGGCGCGGACCTCGCCGACGCTGCCACCCAGACCCGTCACATTCTCGAAATTATTCGCGGAACCCTGGAGAAAGCCGGCGCGCGCCTCGACGACGTGGTGCGCACTCGCATGTATCTCACCCACGTCGATGACTGGGAGGCTGTGGGTAAAGCGCACGGCGAATTTTTTGGCGCCATCCGGCCCGCGGCCACCATGGTGGTCGTCGCGGGGCTGCTGCAACCCACCTGGCGCGTGGAGATTGAGGCGGATGCCGTCGTTCATTCCGCGCCGCACGAATGAGGAGGGATCAACAATGATGAGCGCAGTGCAGATTGAAGGAGGCAGTATGACCAAACTGTCGATTCGCGACCTGGATCTGGCGCACAAGCACGTCTTCATGCGCGTCGATTTCAACGTGCCGCTTACCGAAGACGGCTCGGAGATCACCGACGACACGCGCATCAAAGAGACGCTCCCCACCATTGAATATGCGGTGCGCCACAAGGCCAAGCTGATCCTCGCCTCGCACCTGGGCCGGCCCAAGGGTAAGGTCAATTTGAAATACAGCCTGCGCCCGGTGGTCGATCGCCTGCGCACGCTGCTCGATCATCGCCTGGGCGAGAAGACCAACGTGGCTTTTGCGCCGGATTGCGTGGGCGACATCGCGAAGGAGCTGGCCCGGCAGCTGGAGTCCGGGCAGGTGCTGCTGCTCGAAAATCTGCGCTTCCACCCCGAGGAAGAGGCGAACGATCCCGAGTTTTCGAAGAAGCTGGCTTCGCTGTGCGAGCTGTACGTCAACGACGCCTTCGGCTCGGCCCACCGGGCGCATGCTTCGACGGAAGGGATCACGCACTTCGTGAAGCAGTCAGCGGCCGGCCTGCTGATGGAGAAGGAGCTGACCTACCTGGGCAAGGCGCTCGAGGATCCGGCCAAGCCGTTTGTGGCGATCCTGGGCGGGGCCAAGGTTTCGGACAAGATTGAAGTGATCGACAACCTGCTGGGCAAAGTGGATGCGCTGCTGATTGGCGGCGGCATGGCTTATACCTTCCTCAAGGCGAAGGGGCAGGAGGTCGGCAAGTCACTTCTCGAAGCCGACAAGATTGAAGTAGCGAAAGAAGCGCTGGCCAAGGCGAAAGCCCGGGGCGTGCGCTTCCTGTTGCCGGTCGATCACATTTTGGCGGACAAATTCGCCGCCGACGCGCAGACGAAACTTTTCGAAGGCGACGGGCCTTTTCCAGCGGATTGGATGGCGCTGGATATCGGCCCCAGGACGGTTACGCTCTTCGAAAAGGAAGTCGCTGGCGCGGCCACCATCGTCTGGAACGGGCCAATGGGGGTCTTCGAAATGCCGGCGTTTGCGAAGGGCACAACGGCTATCGCGAAGGCGGTCGCGGCCAACAAGAGCGCGGTTTCGATCATCGGCGGCGGCGACTCGGTCGCGGCGGTGAAGCAGGCCGGCGTGGCGGATCAGATCAAGCACATCTCGACGGGCGGCGGCGCGTCGCTCGAATTCCTCGAAGGGAAAAAACTGCCGGGCGTCGAGGCGCTGACGGAGAAGTAAGAGCTTCGGAGTAAGACCTCCGCACGGCTGAGCCGCACAGTTCCGCTATTCGTATTCGGCAAGGAACTGTGTCGGCCTCAGAATCGGGACGCCCCGCCAGGGATGCAGGGTGAGCAGGTCTTTATCGCTGCTGACGATGGCATCGGCGTCGGCGATCAGCGCCAGAGCCAGGAATTTGTTATCCCGCGGGTCGCGACTGGGCGGAGACGCGTCGACACGGTCCATCACGAACATCCTGCAATCTCGCCGGATCTGTTGGGCCGCCGCGCGGCGCGTCGGGCGCTCCAAATACCGATCAAACTTCGACCGCTCCAGGACCTCTTCCTTTTCAGCCAGCGTCTGGGCACTGGCACAGACCTCGCTGCTCAGAAAAGCCCGCCGCAAGGCCTGCCAGGGGATCGACTCCGGACGAATAACCGCGCTCACCAGAGTGCTGGTATCGAAAACGACTCGTTCGATCACCGCAGTTCATGCACCAGGCGATTGACCTCTTCGTCGGTCAACCGGGCGGCGTCGGGCGTGGCGCGTTCCTTCGCTTTCTGGCTCCAGGCATCAAAATCCGCTACCGCTTTGCTGCGGCGTTTGCGGGCGTCGAGGATTTCTTCCATATCGCGAGGCGAGACCACAAACGCCGCGGTCCTGCCATGACGCGTGATCGCCACGGGCTCACGCTGCGCTGTATCGATGAGTTCACCGAAGCGGTTCTGCGCCTCAACCGATGTCATTTTGACCATGAGTCACCCTTGCCGATATAACAGCCACTTTAGCTATTATACCTAATTTAGCTACTCGTAAGCCAGCGCGTCGATGGGGTCTTTGCGGGCGGCCTTCCATGCTGGATAAAGCGCTCCGAGGATCGATCCAACCAGCGCGATCCCCGCCCCGTAAACGCGCCAGTGCGTCGTCACCAGAAACGGAAGGGTGGGGAACTTCGCAGCCATGCCGAACCGGAGCCCCTCGGTGAAGAGGATGCCCACGATGATCCCCCCAATCGCCACCAGCGTGGCTTCGCGGAGGAACAGGTTCACGATGTAGAGCTTTGACGCGCCCAGCGATTTCAGGATGCCGATCTCCCGGGTGCGCTCCATGACCGCGGTGTACATGGACTGGAAAATGACCAGAAACCCGACGATGACGGCGATCCCGATCACGACCCGCAGCGCGATATTGAAGCCCGGGAAGTGTTCCGGCGTCATCATCGACATGTACTCCTGCATGGTCTGCACCTGATACTGCTGCAGCCCGGGCGAGGAGTGAATCTCCTCATCGATCAGCCCCTGATTGGCGGGAGAATCGCTGCGGAGGTAGAAGAGCGAGGCGTTGTCCGGAGTGCCGAGGAGCGTACCCAGGGTTCCGATGGGAACGAAAATGCGGCCGCCCTTGCCATGCTCCACGATGCCGCAGACGTGGAAGTCGTGGTTCAGGAGCCGGAGGGTTCCACCGACCTCGCTGCGATTGCTGCGGGCATACAGGTCGTCGATCAGAACGTCATCTGGACCCTGAAAAGGCTTCCCGGCAACGAAGGCGAAAGGCCGGAGGGCGTTGTAGCTGGCGTAGTCGATGCCCCACACCGTCTGCAGGGCGTTTCCCATATTGAAATTGGCGATGACCGGCGCAGCGACAGCGACATGCGGCAAATTGGCCAGGACCTGGGCCACTTTCGCGGGCACTGGAGCTCCTCCGACCGCGCTCAGGAAGCTGGCGTTCGGCGGGCGCACGATGATGTCCGCGCCAACCCCTCCGGTCTGGTTGGCGGCGCCCTGCACCTGGCCGATCATGATGGCCACAATAGACAGGATCATGATGACCTCGATGGCCACCGCGAGCACGCTGATGGCGGAGCGCACAGGGCGATACAGAATATTGCCGACAACAAGCTTGTTCATCTGAAGGGTTGGATGAATCGGCCTTTCGCAACGGAAGGTACAGGGTAACAAAGGGAGATGACGCGGAAGTGATGCTCCGGGCGAGTTGATCGTGCTGATAATGCCCGCCACGATATGACCCATTGTGATCCCCCCGTATCCCCCAAGGGAGGGATTCCCGAAGGGAGTTACCTTGGTACTATCATTTTCGGAACGTAAAAAAGTAACCTGTCTGCCAATTTTCTTTGACGTTTGAACGTTCTCGGCCTTATCTTGTAGTGGCAAAACCCCCGAAAGGAAGCCTCACGTGGGTCAGTTTGGCGACGAATTGCGGCGGGAACGCGAGTCCAGGGGTGTCGCGCTGGAGACCATCAGCGAGAAGACCAAGGTAATCACCCGTTACCTCACCGCTCTGGAAAACGAGAAATTCGAAGCCCTGCCTGGCGGCATTCTGAGCAAGGGAATCGTCCGCGGATATGCGCGCACCGTCGGCCTCGATGAGGCCGTTTGGGTGGAACGCTTCGTGACGGCCAGCCGGGAACATGGCGGAAACGACGGCGAGTGGACGGCCTTCGTTCAAAACGTTGGAAAAACACGGGATCGATCGCGTGCTCATCAAAACAAGAAGCGGCGCTGGACGGGTCTGGCGGTGCTGCTCATGGTGCTGGGCAGCGGTGGTTGGGCGGCCTGGCGGTACATGACCCCGCGCGTGATGGCCGATGCGGCCCAGCAGCACGCCGTGAGCTCAGCCGCTGCAGCGGCTCCGAGCGCTCGCACCGCTCAGTAAAAAAAGTACTTCTGTGACCTGTCGCAGGCACGCGTTCCCTCCTAGCCTGCAGGTATGATCCCTGGAAATTCCGGTTGGCTGATGGCAGCGGCGCTGGTTTTACCGGCCATGGCGTGGTGCGCGCCGGCTTCGCATGTAGTGGCCCTGGGCTCGGCGCGGCGTGAGCCGTATTCGGCCGAGAGCGACCCCGCAGGCGCCAGAAAAGACGAGAGGGAGCTGAAGGTTCGTCCCCTGACCGTCGACGGCAAGTTAAAAGAGTGGACCACCGGCGACGCGCATGACGTCACCGATCGCAGTTTCGTGGTGCGGCGAGCGGTGCGGCTGAACGATGCGTTGCCCACCGATCACGGCGAGCGCTGGGTTTGGCAAAGAGGGCCCTGGTTGATGGTCGACCGCGTGAGCGGCAAGGTCGCGGCGCTGCACATGCCGGACTTCGACCCTGCGGTTTCAGAGGCGGTGTGGTTCCGCGATTATGCCGCGTATTGCGGGGTGAACACCAGCGGGAAGCAGCTGTTTGCGGTAGTAGCGCAGGTGGAGGCGCGACGTCCGCTGCTGGCCAGGAAGCTGGCCGCATGGGATGCTGCGGATCATCCCAGTCCAGCCTGCGCGCCTGCAGTGTGGCAGCGCGAGCCGCTGCGGGTGAGCTTCCAGCCGACAGGCGCGCCCGAGGTCAGCTTCGACCTGATCGGCACCTCGGCAGTCCTGGTGGAAGACGACGACAGCGACGAATAGCAGCGTCGCGTCACAATTTGATGTTCGCTGCATACCCGGTAAGAGGAATAGCATGGCTGCATGGAATCGCTGGATGAGCTGTTGCGCCAGGCGGAGATTGCGCATGGACATCTGTGCGCGGGGCAGGTGCTGGGCGTGCGCATGGCCATGCTCGGATGCCGGCGCCTGGGCATTACCGAGCCGCGCGGCAGCGACCGCAAACGGCTGGTGACGTACATCGAGATCGACCGCTGCGCGACGGACGCGATTGGAGTAGTGACGGGCTGCCGCCTGGGCAAGCGGGCCCTCAAGTTCCGCGACTGGGGCAAGATGGCGGCGACCTTTGTCGACCTGGGCACCGGCCGCGCCGTTCGCATCGTGGCGCTGGAGTCGTCAAAGCAGCGGGCCCGGGAGCTGTATCCGAACATCGCCGATAAGAACCAGCAGCAGATGAAGGCGTACCGCGAGATGGACGACGCGGAGCTATTTGGCGAGCAGTGGGTCGAGGTTGCCGTGGCTCCGAAGGAGATGCCGGGCTACAAGTCGGAGCGGGTCGCCTGCGACGTATGCGGCGAAGGAATCAATTACGACCGCTTCGTTGCGCGCGATGACCAGACCCTGTGCTTCGCGTGCGCTCATCCCGAGCAGCGGTACTATCGGCCGGCAAACGGCGACAAGACGCCAGACCAGAGAGTCGCCGAGCCGCGATGCGAGTGCGCGTGAAGGCCACGCGCTCCGGCACATTTACAATTGCAAAGCCGGCTGTGACCTGGTCCGCCGGAACCTGACTTCCGAGGAGTCGAACGACCGATGCTCAATTTGGAAGGCCGCGTGGCGGCTGTCTTTGGACTCGCGAACAAGCGCAGCATCGCCTGGGGCATCGCGCAGAAACTGCACGAGGCAGGCGCGAAGCTGGCCATCAGCTATCAGAATGAGCGCATGAAGGCCGAAGCTCTGGGACTGATTCAGGATTTGCCGGGTGCGGAGCCGTTCCAGTGTGACGTTTCCAACGACGCCGAGATCGAGCAGGTCTTCGCCCAGATGAAGGAGAGATACGGGAAGCTGGACGTGCTGGTGCACTGCATCGCCTACGCGCCCCCCGAAGATCTGAAAAACGATTTCATCCAGACCACGCGGGACGGTTTCCGGATCGCGCACGATGTGAGCGTATATTCGCTGATCGCGCTGAGCCGCGGCGCCGCTCCGCTGATGACCGAGGGCGGGTCGATTATCACCCTCACCTATTTCGGTGCGGAAAAAGTGGTGCCTCACTACAAAGTGATGGGCGTGGCGAAGGCGTCGCTGGAGGCGACGGTGCGATATCTGGCGTGGGATCTGGGCAAGCAAAACGTGCGCGTGAATGCGATCTCCGCGGGGCCCATCCGGACCCTGGCCGCGCGCGGCGTTAGCTCCCTGGGAGAAATGCTGAAATATCATGCCGACCGCGCTCCCCTGCACCGCAACACCGAGCAGCAGGAGGTGGGCAAGACGGCGGTCTATCTGGCTTCAGACCTCGCCAGCGGCGTGACCGGCGAAGTGATCTACGTCGACAGCGGCTACAACATTATGGGTTTCTAAAGCCGCGGTTCGCCTTTGCGACTCACCCAGCGCGAACCCGGATGTTCTCCGCGACCCGCTCCTGACCCAGCCGTGTGCTTGACACCAACGCCACACTGCTATGTAGTGGAGTTAATCAAGCGGCGAAGGAGTTCGCCTTTAACCGCTGTCCTCCGTAGCCGGACAGATGATGACTCCTGACAGGGAATCCTGTTGCGGAGTCATGTCCCCGGCGCGATCCCTGCACAAGATGTTGAATCTCGATTCGAGGCACAAGACTGCGCGTCTTTGTCCGATTTTGGGATTCCGGCCCGATGAAGCCAGCGGCAACGATGCTTCGCGAGCCAGGAGGAGGGGGTTTGCAGAAATATCTGCTCATCGCGCTGGGCGGCGCACTGGGATCGGTTGCCCGATACTGGGTGGGAGCAACGGTGACGAACCGGCTGGGGACGAGGTTCCCCTATGGGACGCTGGTCATCAATCTCACCGCGTGTGTGATCATCGGATTTACGCTGACCTTCCTCGGAAAGCGAGCCGGGCTGAGTTCCACCTGGCGCTACATGGTTCCAGTGGGATTTGTGGGTGCCTACAGCACGTTTTCCACCTACGAGTGGGAGACGATGTCGCTGTTGCAGACGGGCGGATTTCCGGTGGCGGCGCTTTATGCTTTCGGCAGCCTGATTCTGGGCCTGGCCGCGGTGTGGTGCGGCATGCTGGCTGCGGAGTTTCTGTCTTGAAGGCGCATGAGAAGGAGAACCTATGCTGACCACCGGCAAGGCACTGAAGGTTTCAATCACGGTAAGCGAAGGGTCGAAGTATCACGGAGCGTCGGCCTATGCGAGCATCCTCGACTTCCTTTTCTATCGCGGCGTAAGCGGCGCGACCGTTCTGAAAGGGATCGCAGGATTCGGCGCGGATCACCACCTGCACTCGTCCAGCGTGGTGGAGATTTCGGACAAGCTGCCCATCCGCATTGAGTTTGTCGAAACGCGAGACAAGGTAAATGAACTGCTGGGCAAACTGGAGGAGATGGCGGGGACGGGGCTGATCGAAGTACAGGAAACCTCTGTGGCCAAGGCTCCGCAGCTTTCGAAGCAAAAGAAGCCGGCTCCGGAGCACATGAAGATAGAGGGCAAGGCGCGGTTGATGCGGATCTACGTGGGCGAGTCGGACCGCTGGCAGGACAAACCGCTGCACGAGGCTCTGGTGCACGCGATGCGCGCCAACGATATTGCGGGCGTGACTGTGTATCGGGGATTGCTTGGTTATGGAGCGCACCGGCGCGCGCACAAAGACAAGCCGCTGCACCTGTCAAAGGACGCATCGATTATGCTGTCGGCCATCGATACCGAAGACAAGCTGAAGGCATTTCTCCCAGTCGTGGACCAGATGGTGCAGGAAGGGCTGGTGGTATTGTCGGACGTGGATATCGTGAAGTACTCCTGGCGTGCGACGGAGCTGCAGCCGGATGCGGGGGGCGGGCAGTGACGGAGATCGGACGATGAAAGAACAGTTCGAGGCTCAGCTGCTGCGCATCTATTTCGGCGAGAGCGATAAGTGGCAGGGCAATCCTCTGCACGAGGCGATCCTGGCGAAGTGCCAGGAACTGGGGATGGCGAGTGCCGTAGTGTATCGAGGCATTGAGGGCTACGGCAGCAGCACCCGGATTCACCGCGCCAGCCCCTGGCGGCTTTCGCGCGACGCTCCGATGATGTTGACCGTCATCGATACCGAAGCCCAGATCGGCAAGCTGATTCCCTCCCTGGACGCGATGGTCGGCGAGGGGCTGATCGTGACCTCGAAGGTGGACGTGACGCGCTACACGCGTGCCGAAAGCGCGTGAGGCTCGGGAAGCGGCTGACCTATTCCGCCCGCAGGGCCCGCATGGGATCGACCGACGCCGCGCGACGAGCCGGCACATAGCAAGCCAGCAGCGCGACGCACATGAGTACGGCGATGACCCCGATCATGGTTACGGGATCCCAGGGATGGACGCCATAGATAATCGAGGATTTTGCCAGGGAGACACTGGCCATGAGGCGCGTGACGATCAGGGCTGCGACCGTGCCCGCACCCACGCCGATGCCGGCCAGAGTGGCCCCGCGTTTCAGCACCCACGCCAAAACATTGCCGCGGTCGGCCCCCAGCGCCATGCGGATCGCCATTTCCTGGGTGCGCTGCCCGACGAGGTACGAGATGACGCCGTAGAGGCCCACACTGGCGAGCAGAAGAGCCAGCGCAGCGAACGCGCCCAGCAGGATCATGGAAAAGCGGCGCGCGGCGAGCGAGTCCGCGATGAACTGGTTCATGGTTTCCGGACCATAGGCCACTTGCTGTGCGTTCATCTCGTGAAGCGCGCCCTGAATCTCAGGGAAGGCGGTGTCGGGGTGTTCTGCGCGGATGACAATGTCGGTGGCAAATCCGGTGGCGGGAATCCCGCTGCCATCGACCTGTGCGTAGCTGCGATAGATCTGTGCATGCAGCGGGAAGCCCGCGTCGTTGTCGAGTCCCCAGTGCATAACGTGGCCGACCTCGCCGACAATCGTGACTTTCTGATCAGGGTCGGTCACGTTGAGGGTTTGGCCGATGGGGTTGGCGTCACCGAAAAACCGGTGGGCGAAGTCTCCGTCGATCACGACAACCGGGGGTGCATCGCCGCGGTCAGCATCGCTGATGAAGCGGCCGCGCAGCAGAGGGATGCGCATGATCTTCAGGTAATCCGGTTCGACCATGTAGCGAAGAGCCCAGTGCATGTCGTTTGTGTCGGAAGGTCTCGCTTCGTTGGCGAGCCAGAAGAGCTGCTCGTCGTCGTTGCCGGTCAT
The DNA here is from genome assembly GCA_049696575.1 of Acidobacteriaceae bacterium. Taxonomy (GTDB): domain Bacteria; phylum Acidobacteriota; class Terriglobia; order Terriglobales; family Acidobacteriaceae; genus Palsa-343. The sequence continues at coordinate 12,849 of JBAVUB010000442.1, forward strand.
GGGAGCACCGGGGTCGATGAACGACGTGGCGATCACGCCGGGCACGCTGTCGATGCGGCGATCGACGTCGCGGATGTAGGCGCGGGCGCCCTCATCGGTGGAGAGGGCCTGGGAATACGGCACGGCGAGGCTGAAGGTGAGCACTCCTTTTGGATCGAAACCGGGATCGGAGCGGGAGAGGGCGACGAGACTGCGGATGGTCAGGCCGGCTCCGGCGAGCAGAACCAGAGCGGCAGCCATTTCAAGAACGACAAGCCAGTCCTGGGCGCGATTGCGCGACCCGTGCACGGTGCGGCCGCCTTCGCGCAATGTGGTCTGTGGTTGCTGGGCGGCGACACGCCATGCGGGAATGAGTCCGAAGAAGATGCCAACCGCGAAAGAGAGGAGAAACGTGAAGCACAGGACCAGCGAGCTGAGGTGAATTTGCGACGCGCGGGGCAGCGCGGCGGGAACAAGCTTGAGGGCGGCGCTGGTTCCCCATGCGGCGAGTGCGAGGCCGAGGAGGCCGCCAGACAGGGCGAGCAGCGTGCTCTCGGTGAGGAGTTGGCGGATGATGCGCCTGCGGCTGGCGCCGAGGGCGAGACGAACGCCGAATTCCTGGGCG
>JBAVUB010000443.1:0-8435 GCA_049696575.1 Acidobacteriaceae bacterium
CGTGGGAGCAGTCGCACCTCGGGCCTGGCGAGCGGGGCAACGGTGCGCAATGCGGTGATCATGGTGGAGGTGGCGCTGTCGTTTATGCTGCTGGTCGGGTCGGGGCTGATGTTCCGCAGCTTTCTCGATCTGGAGCGTATCGATCCGGGATTCGATGCGCACCACCTGCTGACGCTTCAGGTGCTGGGCGTGGGCCAGGCGGTGGGACGACAACCGGGGGCAACGCCCGAGGCGCGCGCGGCGGCGGGGGCCGCGATGATCAGGAGGATCGGCGACAGCCTCCGCGGCATCTCCGGTGTGCAGAGTGTCACGGCGTCGTTTCCTTTTCCGCTGACGGGAGATTTCAGTCCGATACGGTGGGGCACCGAGGAAGCACTGGCCGATCCCAGCAAATATCAGGCGACGGATTTTGAGATTGTGCTGCCAGGCTATTTCGAGACGATGCGGACCCCGTTGCTCGCGGGGCGGACGTTCACCGAGGACGACAATCTGCCGCGACGCACCACCGTGATCGTCGATCAGGCGCTCGCGAACAAAGCCTTTCCCGGGCAATCGGCGGTGGGGAAGCGCATTCTGACGAGGATTCGCGGGCCGCAGGCGGAGTGGGTTCAGATTGTGGGCGTGGTGGGGCACCAGCGCGAGGAATCGCTGGCCGAACCTGGGCGCGAGCAGATTTATTTCCCCGATGCTTTTCTGGGCTCGGGTGCGGTTCGCTCGTGGGCGCTGCGGACGGGCAGCGATCCGGCGGGCTATGAGAGCCAGGTGCGGGCGGCGATCGCGGGCGTGAGCCGCTCTCTGCTGATCAAAGACATGGAGCCGGCCGAGACGGTTGTGCACGATGCGCAGGCGAGCACGCGGTTTTCGCTACTGCTGATCACGGCATTTGCGGTGATTGCGGGCCTGCTGGCCGGGGTAGGTTTGTATGGCGTTCTGTCGACGGCGGTGCGGCAGCGGACGGCGGAGATCGGGGTGCGCATGGCGATGGGCGCCGAGCGGGGCGACATTGTGAAGCTGGTGGTGATGCAGGGGCTGCGGCTGAGCGGCATCGGCATCGTGATCGGACTGATTGCGGCGATTGTGCTGGGGCGGGTGATGACGGCGATGCTGGTGGGGGTGAAGGCGACCGATCCTGTGACCCTGGCGAGCATGATCGTCGTCTTCCTGGCGATCTCCGCGTTTGCCTCGTGGCTGCCGGCGTTGCGGGCGGCGGGAATGGATCCGAAGACCGCATTGCATGAACAATAGGATCGGCTCTAACTTTCACTACGGACGAGCGAAGGCATAGTAGCCAGAGCGCGTGGCGACGCGGGCTCCTTTAATGGAGCACTGCAGTCGAATCCGATGGAAAGAGCTGTCGGCTTTGAAGTTTGACGGCTTGTAGACGAGGCGGTATTGATTGCGCTGTTCGGCCTCCATCGTATCGAGGTCTTCGAGGATCTCATCACCCTGGGGATTGAAGAAGAGATGGCCGCCGGTTTGTTCCACGATGGCGGTGAGGGTGCGCTGGCCCTCAGAGAAAGGGGATTTGCGCCCGTTGACGATGGCGTAGATGGCGGTGCGTGTGCGCTGGCACATGTCGACGGCCTCGCTGAGGTAGACGTGGCTGGCGTCGTCGAGGCCATCGGTGAAGATGAGGATGAAGTTGCCGGTGGGCGAGTCTGGATCGGTCTTCCACTGATCGCGGCAGGTGGTGTAGAGCGAATCGAAGATAGCGGTGAGGGGATCGTAGCGGTCGGGGCGGTTGCCGACGGCAGCGGCTCCGGCGGCGATGGCAGTAACGCCGTCAGTCCAGTCCGCGAGCATGAAGGTTTTGGTGTCGAATTGCTCTACAAAGGCGCGGTCGTACCCTTTGCGCAGAAGGCGGGAAGCATAGAGCTGAATGATCGAACCATTGAAAGCTGCGTAATCCAGCATCGACGCGCTGGTGTCGAAGAGGAAGCCGGCGCGGATGGGAAGGTCTTCGAAGGATTGAAGCATGACGATACGGTTCTGGGGCTTGCCGTTGTCCGTAAGCGCGAGGTCGGCGCGGGTGAGGTGGGTGAGCGGGGCGCCGCGCGCATCGGAGGCGTGGAAGGTGAGGGCGATTTCGTCGACGGGGATGCGCAGGGTGTAAGGCGATGTGGGTTTGGGCTCGGTCTGTGTCTGCGCGGTTGCGAGCGGCGGCGTCAGGAGTGCGGAAAGCAGGAGGACCGGGGTCAGTCGCCGACGCATACCTTTCTACGATAGCGAAGAGGCGGGCCAGGTAGGATGTCTTCAGCGCCAAATTCTGGAAGCGCAATGGAGGTGTGAATGAAGTTCTTCGCTCTTGCTGGAGTGGTTCTACTCTCTGCAGGCGTGGCAGCCGCGCAGGCAACACCCATCGTGCTGAACGCGAGCCCATCGACGGTGGCGTGGGGGTACTACTGGTCGAAGGCGAAGCCGGTGCTGACGGTGCATTCGGGCGACACGGTGCGGATTCAGACGCTCTCGACGTGCGGACCGAATTCGCGGCTCGAAGAAGAAGGCGTGAACGCAGAGGACATTCCGGCCTACAATCAGCCGATCTTCGATCAGGTGAAGGACAAAGGGCCGGGCGGGCACATCCTTACGGGGCCGGTGGAGATTGCCGAGGCGGAGCCGGGCGATGTACTCGAGGTGCAGATCCTGAAGATCGACATTGACGCGCCGTTTGCGTGCAACGGGTTTGGGGCGGGGCGTGGATTTCTGCCCAACGATTTTCCTTACGGGCGGAGGAAGATTATTCCGCTGGATCGGGAGAAAATGATCGGGCACTTCGGCCCGGGGATCGAGATACCGCTGCATCCGTTTTTCGGCAGCATGGGCGATGCGCCGCCGGAGTCAGCAGGACGCTATGACAGCGCGCCGCCGTGGATGCACGCGGGCAATATCGACAACAAAGAAATGGTGGCGGGGACGAGCCTGTTCATTCCGGTACACGCGAAGGGCGCGCTGTTTGAGGTGGGCGATGGGCACGCGGGGCAGGGCAATGGCGAGGTGGACATCACGGCGATGGAGACGTTCCTGACGGGGACGTTCCGGTTTGTCGTGCATAAGGACCAGCATCTGCTGTGGCCCCGAGGAGAAACGCCGACCAGTTATATCAGCATGGGGTTCAGTCCCGATCTGAAAACGGCGACCGAAATGGCGGTGCGCAACATGATCGACTTTCTGGTGACGGAGAAGCATCTCTCCCGCGATGATGCGTACATGCTGACCAGCGTGGCGGTGGACGTGGACATCACGCAGCTGGTGGACGGGAATGTGGGGGTACACGCGATCTGCCCCAAGGGCATTTTTAAGGAGTAGAGGGGCAGATCGATTCAGGTTCGATCGGCGTGAGGATGCGATATATTGCCTTTGGACGGGAGCTTACCGATGGTTCCGGAAATTACGACGCGCAAGGCGGAACTGGTTGATCTCTGTCGTTTGCATCACGTTCGTCGACTTGAGGTTTTTGGCTCGGCAGCTGGTTCGGGATTCGATTCCGGGAGTGACTTCGATTTTCTTGTGGAGTTCGAGACGTTGCCGCCGGGCAGTTACGCGGCCAACTTCTTCGATTTGAAAGAGGCCTTTGAGGATCTCCTGGGGCGGCCTGTGGACCTCGTCGTGGCGTCCGCGGTGAGAAATCCCTGGTTCCGCAAAGGCATCGAGCAAAGCAAGGCGCTGCTGTATGCGGCTTGAGGCGCGGAAGTATCTATACGACATCCAGGACGCGGCGGGACTGGTCGCGCAGTTTACCGTCGCCAAGACCTTTGACGACTATCGGGCTGACCCGATGTAGCGATTTGCTGTGGAGCGCGCCTTTTCCATTATCGGCGAAGCCCTTACAACTGGCACGCCTGGATGCTGTCTTCGCGGCGCAGATCACCAATAGTCGCAACATCATTGCTTTTCGGAATATTCTTATCCACGCTTACGCGCACATCGACGACCGGATCGTCTGGGAAATTGTCGAATATCGACTCCCAGTTCTGATCCATGACGTGGCAGAGTTGATGAAGCTGCCGGATGAAGCACCGTAGCGGTGAATGGTTCGGCTACACCCTTGGTGCGTTGGCGGCGGGGAGGTCGGGGCGCGGGTCGGAGCCTCGGGATTCACGCATGGCGATGGGCTGCGGGACAGGCTGCACCGCAGCCTGGACGACGTGCCGAATCTCCGTGACCGGCGCGAGATGACGGGTCTGTTGGTAGGTGTAGACGATGCGGTGGATCACGGTGATGGTGGAGATGACGGCGAGCACCCAGAGGACCGGCGCCATGACGCCCCAGCGTTCGAAGAGTGCGCCGAGAATGATGAGGACGACGCGCTCGGGTCGCTCCATGAAGCCCACTTTGCACTTTCCGATGAGGGCTTCGGCGCGGGCACGCGTGTAGCTGACCATCAGTGATGTGACCATGACAAACGCTGCGAGGAAGACGTAGAAGAGGCGATTGCCGCGCGCGTAGAAAACCAGGAGTCCGAAGAAGAGGACGACGTCGGAGTAGCGGTCGATCACTGAGTCAAAGAAGGCTCCGAAGACGGTGACCTGTTGGGTCTGGCGGGCAACGCGGCCGTCGACCATGTCAAAGATGCCAGCGCCGATGATGACGAGACCGGCATAGAGAAACATGCGGACGTAATTGTGCGCATTGCCGAATCCGAAGAGCACGGCAGCGCCGGTGTTGATGACCAGGCCGAGGCCGGTGAGAACGTTGGGAGAGATGCGGGTGAGGGCAAGGCCGTTCACGATAGCCTGGAGGATCACGCCACAACCGGCGCCGAATGCACGGGTCCACGTGATTTGGGAGGGTTTGCTCACTGCGTTCCGGGTTAAGCCTCAGCCTGCGCTTCTTCGTCGTGAATGGTAGCGAGTTTGAGAACTTCGAGCTCGCGCTTGCCGTTGGGCGTAACCACGGTCGTCATGTCGCCCACCTGTTTGCCCACCAGCGCCTTGCCGATGGGAGAGGTGGTTGAGATGAGGCCCTTGCTCACGTCCGACTCCTCGCTGGTCACGAGCTTGTACTCGATTTTCTCATCTTTCGAGGTGTCGTAGACGAGGACGGTGGAACCGAACGCGGCACGGTCGCGGGGAATGTTGGCTAGGTTGACGAGGGCCAGCTCCGCCATGCGCTTTTTGAGCTGGCCGAGGCGCGCGTTCACGAAATCCTGGCGCTGCTTGGCCATGTGATACTCGGCATTTTCGCTGAGGTCACCCATAGCCACTGCCTTTTTGATCTCGGCGGGCAGTTCGTGGGTGAGCTCATGTTCGAGCTCTTTGATCTCTTCCAGCAGCTTCTTCTTGATGTGTTCGGGCATGAATCGATTTCCTTCCGGGGGCCGTTTCCGATCGCGCTTTCTGAAGCAATAGAAATGCAATACGGAACGGGAAGACCGCTTCCGCTCCGCAGCGAAATGGATCAGAGCCCTGGAAAAGGAGTATGAATCCGAAGGCTGGGGTACCGCCTCATTCCCGATTATACGACGCTTCACCGGAGCGGTGGGCGTCGAGGAAGCTCTGTAGAATCAACACGGCAGCGACCTGATCGACGACCTCGCGATGGCCGGAGGCGGGGCGGCCGGAGGCGAGGAGGTGGCGATGGGCTTCGGCCGAGGTGAGGCGTTCGTCCCACAGGTGGACGGGGAGGGCGAACTCGGCGTGGAGGGTTTCGGCGAAGGCGTGGGTTTTCGTTGCCTGGGGACTGACGTCGCCCGACATGTGGAGAGGATTGCCTAGGACAATGGCGGAGCAGCCGAATTTGCGGAGAAGACGGCCGAGGGATTTGAGGTCCAGTTTCGCATTTTTGCGGATCAGAGTCAGGACCGGCTGCGCGGTGAGACCGAGCTCGTCAGAGACCGCGACCCCAATGCGGCGGTCTCCAAAATCGAGGCCCAGGAGGCGGGGTTGCACAGTTTCATGGTAACGCGGGCAGGAGGAGAAAGCCGCATCTTACAATGGGTTAAGGAATCAAAGGAACATCCGTCAAAATAGGTTCTCTCCCTGGTGCGACGCTTTTTTCTCTTACTCTTCCTGGTGGCTGTGGTGGCGGCTGGCGCGCTTGGATACGCGCTGCTGGCCCCTGCGGGTCCGCGGGAGGAGACGTTCGTGGACATTTCAGCCGGGATGTCGAGTACGCAGATTGCGGCAGAGCTGAAGCAGCAGGGGATTATTCGGAGCGAGTACGTCTTGCTGGCACTGCATTTGGTGAAGGGCGGGACGTTGAAGGCGGGGGAGTACCGGTTCGATCATCCGGCGCCGATGATGGAAGTATGGAGCCGCATCCACCGGGGCGACGTCTATACGGTGGCGTTGACGATTCCCGAGGGATCGAACCTGTTCGACATTGCGGCGAAGGTGGAGGCAGCGGAACTGGGATCGAAGGCGGCGTTTATTGCGGCTGCGCGGCAGGATACAGGGCTGATCAGCGATCTGGATCCAACGGCGCCGAGCCTTGAGGGATATTTGTTTCCGGATACGTATCGATTTGCGCGGCACACGGACCCACAGGACATGCTGGCGGCGATGGTGAAGCGCTTTCGGCAGGCGGCTGTGGGGATCGGATTGAGCGCCGGCATTCATCGGACCGTGACGCTGGCGTCGCTCGTGGAGAAAGAGACGCCGATCGATGCGGAGCGGCCGGTGGTGGCCAGCGTGTTTGAGAACCGGCTGATGAAGGACATGCCGCTGATGACGGATCCGTCGGTGATCTACGCGGCGCTGCTGGACGGGCGCTACCGGGGCACGATATATGAGTCCGATCTGCAGGCTAACTCGGCCTGGAACACCTACCGGCGCGCGGGGTTGCCGCCGGGACCGATCTGCAACCCGGGGCTGAAGTCGCTGGAGGCAGCGATGCATCCCGCGCAGACGAATTATCTGTATTTTGTGGCGGCAGGCGCGGATCCGGCAGGGCAGTCGCGGTTCTCGGCGACGCTGGAAGAACATGCGAAAGATGTGGAAGCCTATCGGCGCGCCGTGCGACACGCGGGCCAGCCGCAATGAGCGCGACGCGGCGATGGAGATGCGGCAGGAGAAGCAGCCGCGTTGGCGGAATATACTCGCAGGTTGCTGCCTTGAAGGTACTGCATCGAACCCGGACCAGGATTTCTCTTGCGCTGATGCTGGTGCTGCCGGCGCTGAACGGGTGCCTTTGGCATACGCGCAGGGTGCCGCAGGCAAAGATGCCGGCCAATGTGCTGACGGCACCTCCGGAGCAGCTGGTCGACGCGATCAACAAGCAATACGACGCGATCAACTCACTGAATGCGACGGTCACGTTTACGGCGACGCAGGGTGGATCGTTGAAGGGGAAAGAGACGACCATCACCCCGTTCAGCGGATACATTCTGCTGCGCAAGCCAGAGTCGCTGCGGGTGATTGGATTTTTCCCGGTCGTGCATACGCGGGCGTTTGACATGGGCAGCGACGGCAAGACTTTTCAGCTGTGGATTCCGCCGAAGAGCAAAGTGATCGAGGGGACGAATGCGGAGCCGAAGCCGTCGCCCAACTCACTTGAGAATATGCGGCCGTACGTATTCTTCGATTCGCTGCTGATCCGGAAAATCGGGCCGCAAGACAAACTAATCATGACGGTGGACAGCGACACCGCAGTGAATCCCAAAACCAGGAAACTGGAAGTCAGGCCGGAGTACATCCTGACAGTGGCGCGGCCCCAGGCGCAGAGCAATGTGGAGTTAGCGGAGCGGGTGATCCAGTTCAGCCGGATCGATCTGCGGCCGGTTGAAGAGGACATTTACGACAAGAATGGACAGATCCAGACCATTGCGACGTATGGGCCGATGCAAACGTTTGGGACGCAGCGCTTCCCTGGGACGATCACCATCAAACGGCCGCTGGAGCAGTATCAGATTCTGATCACATTTCAAAAGCTGGTGGTGAACCAGCCGCTGAACGACGAGCAGTTTCAGCTGACGATTCCGCCGGGGACGCCGGTGCAGAAGCTGCCGTAAAACAGTGGACAGTGGACAGTGACCAGTGATCAGAGTGGGCGATCGGTGTAGAGGGTTTTGTCGGAGAGTTCCTGGATCGGGTAGAGGCGCGCGTCCAGCAGCGCCTGGACGTGATCGTGAAAATCGCCCGGGACGAAGAGGAGTTTGCGCGGACCTGTGCCCCACAGGCGAAGCAGGTCGGCATCGCTGAGGAAAATGTGCGGAGCGTCGGGATAGTCGGAGCCCCAGATCATGGAGGAGCCGAAAATCTGGCCGTTGGTTTCGGGGTCGGGAGAGAAGTACTGGGTCGCTCCGTGGACCAGCAGGGCGGGGCGATGGGTGTAGAAGATGATCGATGAGCCGTCGGCCTGATCGCCGTAGAGCATGAGCTGGGCATTCGCGTTGGCGGGCGCCGCGGTGATCCGGTTGACGGTGTGGGCCATGGCGCGCGAGGAAAGCATGGGCTCGAAACGGAGGAGAGCGATGTGGGCAGCGATGAGAATGACCG
>JBAVUB010000444.1:0-7896 GCA_049696575.1 Acidobacteriaceae bacterium
ATCCAGCCGCGCAGCCTCTTCGATATGTCGCTGGGCGAGGATGATTTATTTCACGGTGATCGATACAAGTGGGGCGTGCAGGTTTCGGCGATCAACGTCACCGATAAGTACGCGCTCTATAACTTCCTCTCCACGTTCAGCGGCACGCACTATGTCACGCCGCGCGCGATCACGGGCCAAATCTCACTGTCATTCTGAACGCCCGATGAGGGACGGATCCGATGTCCGTCCCTCATAGATCGGAGGTCTTTATGGTGATGGTCCGATTTGATCGGGAGAAGAGCGGAAGCAAGAGGCGCGTAGCGCAGATTCGTTGGAAGCGCTCGGAGATCATTCATGCTGTCATCCTCGCCGCGGTGATGACCGCCTTTGGCCTTTGGGTTGGCATTTGGATCGCAACCCATCATTTCGAATGAGCCGGCCGTTGCCAAATTACTATGGCCGCGGTGTCAGGCAGCGGGTGCTCCGAGCGGGCAGCAAGAAACGCTTGGCTCGTATTCGTTGGAGCCGGCGCGATCTGCTGCATGCCGCTTTCTGGTCGCTGGTCGTGATCGGCGCGGTTCTCTGGGTCGCCGTTTGGGTATCAGGCCATGCTTTCTAACAGGCGATTTCCGTTCCGACGGAAGGCGCTGATCTTTTAACTGCGATCTCTACCGCGTCAAGGCTTTACGAGACCAATCTGAGACGAACTCCTGCTCACCTTCGGTGAAGGTAGGCGATCAGATCTGCAGTCTGCACGTCGCAAATGGTCGGAGCTTGTCCGATCATTTCCCTGTTGTTCGGGAGATCGACCAGCTTCTGGGCGGAGGACCCGAAGCTGCTACGAGCAGGCCGGCTGATTACTCAACCTCCCAAGCTACTCTGGGGTCCCTGCGGCGATACGGATTCGCATATCAGTCATCCCGCGACGGGGACATCGTGCACACGATGAACGTGCCGTTGATTAACCTAATAAGGCTCCTTTTCCCTGCGCGCACGCCAAACCTCTGGTGATCTGCCCCCAAAATCCGAACAGGTAATTCAGTAAATCTAACCCGCTGCCGGAGCTGTGGGAAAGAGGGAAACGCCGGAGGCGTTTTAACTCCGGCCAAATGGTCAGCATTCCGACGAAGGGTCGATCAGGTATTTCTCGGTTGTTGCCGAGAGGGCATGCGCTCGGCGAGATTCGGCGGGGGGACTTCATTCCCCGGGGTGGTTCTTCGCGGCACACACTGCGAGAGCCAACAGCCACCAAAACAGCCACCAAGCAATTTTGGCCTCTCCGGTTTTGAGAGGCCAATTTATGTTAAAACCTTTGTTATGTTGGTGCCGGGAGGGGGGGTCGAACCCCCATGACCCGAAGGTCGGCGGATTTTGAGTCCGCTGCGTCTGCCAGTTCCGCCATCCCGGCGCGGGAGGGGCAGTCGCTAGTATATCGCCCGCGTGGGGCGGCTTAGCCGGTGAAGCGCTTGCGCGGGGGTGGGTTGGCGGGGTCGTCCTCTGGTTCGGGCGTCGCAATGGGTGCGTGAAGGTCGGCTTTTCCTGCGGTCCAGAGGTCGAGATTGCGGGTGAGGGAGGGCTGGGCGGGCTTGAGCATTTCGTCGAGGCGGTAACCGGCTTTTTCCGCGGCGGCGATGGCGGCTCGGGCTTCGAGCTCGAAGGTCTGTAGAGTTTTTCGTGTTGCTGTGGATTTGACGCCCGGGTCTTTTTCCGCTCTGGCGATGAGATCGGGCAGTGCCGACCACCACAGCAGTTGCTCATGCGCTTCTTTATTGAAGTAGCGGTGGCCCTGGGCTTCGTGCAGGCCGGTGAACCAGACGATGTCGGGGTCGCCCCAGGCGCGGGACGATGGAACGGGTGCGGGTTCTGGTTCCCGGGGTCGGGTGAGCAAGATGCGAACGCGGGCCACGGCGCGATACGCAGCATCGCCGTCGAGGCCGAGGGGATGGAATGCGTCAGCGAGGGCCGAACGCAGGTAGAGACGATCGAAGACCTCGCCGAGGTTCATGTCGGGCGGCAGGGAATCGGCGAAGGCGCGGAGGAGACACCAGGCGAGGACCGGGGCCCAGACGATGACGGCCGTAGTCTGCGGGCTGTAGCTTGGCAGGACCATGCGGGCGTCGGGCGGCCAGCCGTTGGCGAAGGCGGCCTCGAGCGCCGGCAACTTCGCGGCGGCGAGAAGGAACGTGTGGTAGCGATCACGGGCGGACTGCACTCGTTCTTCAGGGGTCCGTGGCTTGAGTGCGGTGGTTGTGGCGCGAGGTTCGGGTCCGTTGGTCGATGCGGCTCCTTGCTGTGGTTGCGCGGGGGCGGGTTTTTCGGAGGGCAGGGAATCTTTGATGGTTTCGAGAGCCGCACTGAAGAAACCCTCAGCCTTTGTTTCCAGGGTTGCGAAGGTTTCTTCGCGGCCGCAGGGCGCCTGGCTGGCGCGGGTGAGCGGCGATGATGGGTCCCCAGCTTCGGCTTCGATAAGGTCGGAATAGCAACGCAGGACGTCCGGATGGAGAGCGGCGCGTAGAGCTTCGTGCACGGAGCGGAGCTTGAATTTTGCGAGGGCTTCGTCGAGGCTCCAGACACCGGTGCCGTTGAGGTCGGAGCAGAGCGCGTCCCAGGGATAGTCGGCGGTGGAGTGCATCTCGCGCCAGTTCTGGAAGACGTGGTACTGGTAGGCGCCGAGATGGAGATGCAGGCCGCGCTCGCGAATCTCGCCGAGACGGCGGAGAAAGTGAAGGCCGGTGGCGTTGTCCTGGTACGCGAGGACCGCGTGGTGATCGCCGGGAAGCCCGAGAGCTTCGTGAATCTGGACGCTGTAGAGCGAGCCGCTGCCTTTATCCGTGCGGGATGAGGAGCGGTGCAGCGTGCCGGCGGTGCTGGCGTATTTGTTGTGGTAGACGGCGAGGGCGCGCTGGTCTCCGAAGCGGTTGGACCAGGCGAATACGTTTTCGTCGACCTTGCCGTCGTCGCGCCAAAAATCAAAGAGGGCGAAGTTGGCGCTTTCCGCGAAGACGTGACGATTTTTGAGAAGGGGGGCGATCTCGCGCTGGTGGCGGTCGACGAGGTGCTGGTTGGGATTTTCGTCGTAGCGGGGGCGCTTGTACTCCATGCCGTACTTTTCGGTGAAGGCTTCAATCTGGCCATGGCCGAACATGGGAAGGCCGGGGAGGGTGGCCATCATGGTGCAAACGCCGAAGTATTTGTCGCCCGTTCCGAACTGGTCAATCGCCGTGCGTTCATCGGGATTACTCATAAAGTTGACGTAACGCTTGAGGATATCCGGATCGAACTCAACGGTGTTCTTGATGACCGAGCGATACTTCGCATTCTCCTCGTCACGGAGCATGTTCATGAACGCGCTGTTGTAGACGCGGTGCATGCCGAGGGTGCGGACGAAGTAGCCCTCCATGAGCCAGAACGCTTCGGCGAGCAGAAGGGTGCCGGGGACTTCGGCGGCGACGCGGTCGACGACTTCGCGCCAGAACTCGTGGGGCATGGCGGCGTCGAATTCTTCCTGGGTCATGGCGAACTCGGCGCGTGAGGGGATGGAACCGCCGCTGCCGGGGAGGGGAAACCAGAGGCGCTGCACGTGGCGGCGCGCCAGGGTCATGGCGGCGTCGAAGCGGATGATGGGGAACATGCGCGCAACTTGCAGGATGGTCTGGATGACTCTTTCCCGGACATCGGCGCGGAGGTAGTTGAGCTGGGCGGTGTCATTCCAGGGGAAGCTGGTGCCGTCGTTGCCGTGGTAGATGTACTCGGTGTGGCCGGAGGCGTTGTCGCGGCGCTGAAAGACGACGGCGGCGTCGGACTGATCGTAGTAGTGGTCTTCGATGCGGATGGAGACGCGGCCATCGTGGGAGAGGTCGGGGCCGTTGAAGTTGTAGGAGGGCCAGGGGCGATCCTGCCGGGAGAGGAACCACTGAGGGTGCTCGATGACCCAGGGGGAGTCGATGCCCATGTGGTTGGGGACCATGTCACTGGCGAGACGAATGCCGTAGCGGGCGGCGCGCTCGCGGAGATTGTTGTAGGCGTAGTCGCCGCCGAGGTCGCCGGCGATGCTGTACTCGTAGAGGGAATAGGCGGAGGCAACGGCGTCCTGCTGGCCGCGCATGCGTTTGATGGCCTGGGACGCGCGGCTTCGCTCCCACACGCCGATGAGCCAGAGCGCGTTGAGACCGCGATGAGCAAGGAGCTGAAGCTCTTCGTCGGGGATCTGGTCGAGGCGCTCGATGGCGCGGTCGTACTGGCGTGAGAGCTGGGCGAGCCAGACGTAGGTGCTCTTGGCGATCATGACGACGTTAGGCATCCAGTCCTGATCGGGGCTGAAGCGCTCGTATTCGATGTCGCCCGGATGGCGGCGGAAGTCGGGGACCTCGGAGTGGTGCGTGTCGCTGAGGGGATCGTGATGGCGATGGCGCGAGCCGGGATGGAAGCGCATCCAGATGGCGAGCTCTTCCTCTTTGAGAACGTCGGCGGCGAGGAGAACTTTGCGGAGATTTTCGCCGAGATACTGCGACCAGTTTTCGCGAATCCAGGCAAGCTGGCCGCTGAGTGAGTCCGGCGAAGCTTCCATGGGCGCGCGGAGGAGGTCGAGAAGATTGCCGCGACCCATGCCGGTGTCAGGGCGTGTCGCGAAGTAGCTGCCTAGCTCGGCTGTGACTTGCTTGTACGCTGTGCTTTCGGCAAGCTTCGTGTCGTCGTAGAGCTCGCGAAAGGAGCGGAACGCAGGGTTTTGATTGGCGAGCCAGAGGAGCATCAGCTCTTCGAGGACGGCTTCGCGATGGGCGAGGCCGTCGGTTGATCCCTGGAGCCATTGGTCGATGGTGGTTTCGCCGCGGTAGACGGCGACGTTGGGAAATTCCTGAACGAAGGTGCGGAGCAGCTTGTCGACATTGTCTTCGCCGACGCGCGCGGCAAACCAGTCGAGGGCGGCCTGGGTGACCTGAGGGTCGCGGTTGCGGCGATATTGAGCGACGAGGAAATGGCTGACCTCGTCGATGAGGCCCATAGCAAAGAGCGCGCCGGGATTGATGGGGTCAAGGCCGGAAGGGGCGCGAATCTCGGTCATGCGCAGGGCCATCTCGCGACAGGAGCCGAGGTCGGCAAAGATGACGTTGCCGACGAAATTGAAGAGCGCATCGCTGACCTGATAGCGGTCGCGAGCCTCGCGGGAGATGTGGAATTCCATCATTGTTTTTCTTAGATGCCAACTGGTGCTTTGCTCTCTGCCGATCCTCGCGTTCCGAAGGCGGGTGGGATGCGAGATACCATACGAATCGATGCCCGAATTGCCCGACATCACAGCCTACCTGAGTGCACTGGAGACGCGCATCCTGGGGCAGAGGCTGGAGCAGGTTCGGCTGGCCAGCTTTACGCTTTTGCGGACAGCGCAACCGCCGCTGGAGGTCGTGAACGGCCGCGTGGTGCGCGAGCTGCGGCGCATTGGGAAGCGCATTGCTATTGGGTTGGAAGGGAACGTTTGGCTGGTTTTGCATCTGATGATTGCCGGGCGACTGCACTGGAAACCTGCGGGCGCGAAGCTGGCGGGACGGAATGCACTGGCGGCGTTCGATTTTGCGACGGGGTCGCTGGTGTTGACCGAGGCGGGGTCGAAGCGGCGGGCGTCGCTGCATGTTTTTGCGGGGGAGGCGGCGCTGCGCGCGGCGGATCCAGACGGAATCGACGTGATGGGGTGCGACCTGGCGGCGTTCCGAGGTGCGCTGACGGCGGAGAATCGCACGCTGAAACGGGCGCTGACCGATCCGCGGCTGGTGAGCGGGATTGGGAATGCGTATTCGGATGAGATTCTGCATGCCGCGCAGCTTTCACCGGTGACGCTGACGCATCGGCTGAGCGATGAGGAATGGACGCGGCTGTTCGAGGCGACGCAGGCGACGCTCCGGTTGTGGATCGAGCGTCTGCGGGTGGAGACCGGTGATGGATTTCCGGAGAAGGTTACGGCGTTTCGCAAGGAGATGGCGGTGCACGGGAAGTTTGGGCAGCCGTGTCCGCGGTGCGGGGAGAAAATTCAGAGGATTCGCTACGCCGACAACGAGACGGATTATTGCGCGCGGTGCCAGACAGGCGGAAAACTGTTGGCGGATCGGGGACTGTCGCGATTATTGAAGCAGGACTGGCCGCGCACGCTGGATGAGCTGGAAGCGCTGAAGCGGCGATGAGTCTTGGAGGGCGACGAGGCCTTTCCACGCTGGCTTTTTGCAAGGGCAGCGGAGGTCGGCTAATGTGGAACCATCCCCTGAGGCGCGACCAGAGCGAGCGCGGGCGCGCACCCTCTTTGTTCAACCTGAAGAGAGGTGGCCAACGTGAAAAGGATCGGCGTGTTGTTCGGCATGGAGAATACTTTTCCCGGCGCGCTGGTGGAAAAGATCAACGGAAAGAATCTCGACGGGATTACGGCGGAGTTTGTGGAGATTGGGGCGATCCGGCTGGATCGGCCGCCGGCGTGGTCGGTGATTGTCGATCGCATCTCGCACGATATTCCGTTTTACCGGGCGTTTCTGAAACACGCGGTGCTGCATGGGACGACCGTCATCAATAATCCGTTCTGGTGGTCGGCGGACGATAAGTTTTTCAATTACTCGCTGGCAGCAAAGCTGGGTGTGGCCGCGCCGCCGACGGTGATTCTGCCGCACAAGCACTATCCCGCGGGCACGACGGAGAGGTCGATGCGGAACCTGCAGTTTCCGCTGGACTGGGACGCGGTGTTTGCGTACATCGGGTTTCCGTCGTTTCTGAAGCCGGTGAACGGCGGCGGGTGGCGAGATGTGTATCACGTTCATTCGCGGGAGGAGTTTTTTCAGGCTTACGACCAGAGCCGCGATTTGTGCATGATGCTGCAGAAGGCGGTGAACTTCACCGAGTATTTTCGTTGCTATGTAGTGGGGCAGGAGAAGGTGCGGATCATGTACTACGATCCGCGGCGGCCGCATGCGGAACGGTATGTGGTGAATCCAGCGCCAGCGCCGAAGAAGCTGCTGGAGAAGGTGGAGCGGGACGCGCTGAAGCTGTGCCGGGCGCTGGGCTACGACCTGAACACCGTGGAGTTTGCGGTGGAAGATGGGATTCCGTACGCGATCGACTTTATGAATCCGGCGCCGGATGCCGATTTGCATTCGGTCGGCGCGGAAAACTTCGAGTGGATCGTGGAGACGGTTGCCGATCTGGCGGTGCAGAAGGCGAAGATGGCGAAGGCAAAGGTGCCGGAGTTCCACTGGAGCGCGTATCTGGGAGCGGCGTCGCAGGCGCCGGTGAAACCCGCGGAGACAAAAGCAGCGAAGCCAGCGGCAAAGGCTACGGCGGCCAAGCCCTCGGGGAAGAAGGCAAAAAAGGCGGCCAAAGCTATTGCCTCGACGGGTGGTCCCGTCATACAACGGTAGGCATCATGCGACCTTCGTTCACGCTCGGCATCGAAGAGGAGTACCAGACCGTCGATCCGGTCACGCGGGATCTGCGTTCGCACATTGCTACGGAGATGCTGGCGCAGGGCAAGATGCGTCTGGAAGAGCGGGTGAAGGCGGAGATGCACACCTCGGTGGTCGAGGTGGGCACCCGGGTTTGCCGGACGATTGGCGAGGCGCGCGAAGAGATTTACGAGCTGCGACGGGAGATGATCAAGCTCGCCAGGGAGCACGATCTGGTGCTGGTGGCCGGCGCGACGCATCCTTTTGCGGATTGGCGGACGCAGGAGATCTATCCTGACCCGCGGTATCACCAGGTGGTGAAGGACCTGCAGCTGGTGGCGCGGTCGAACCTGATCTTTGGGCTGCACGTACACGTGGGGATTGAGGACCGGGAGGCGGCGATTCGCATCATGAATTCGATGCGGTATTTTTTGCCACACATCATGGCGCTGGCAACGAATTCGCCATTCTGGCTGGGGCTGAACACCGGGTACAAGGG
>JBAVUB010000445.1:0-5272 GCA_049696575.1 Acidobacteriaceae bacterium
TCGTGGCCAGGGATGGTGGGCAGGCGGGGGGAACCATCGGGGTGCTGGTAGGTCTGGTCCCAGGTGAGTTCGGTGCGGGTGATGGCGGTCGCGCAGACGCGGACGAGCGCGTCGCCTGGGGCGAGGACGGGCCGCGGGGCATCTTCACAGACGAGCTGTTCAGGGCCACCGCGTGCGTGCAGACGAATTGCTTTCATGCGGGACAAACCTCCCTGCTGGGGCTTCTATCTATGCAGATGCAGGGCGCGAGGCTGGGATGCAAGGCCAGACTGGGAGTCGGGATTTTGTGATCTGGCTCACAGCCAAGGGTTTCGGGGGATCGCTAGAGTTCGAGTAGTCTCCGGGCTGTCTATAAAAGGATGCGAAGTCTGCCGACCGCCCGGCCGAGGGGTTCCCCATCAGAACGGCAATCCAGTGCGTGGTTGTGTCGGGCGTGGCGGTTGGTTTGTTGGCGGCGTACGGGCAACAGAGTGCGGCGCGCGCGAACCCGGCGGCTGCGGAGTTTGCGCAATTCCTAACGGAGCATCGGGCGGAGCTGGGCGCGGCGGATGCGGCGTTGGGCGGGATCACGGTCGATTATCCGCGCGAGGGCTCGGTGTTTCCGGCGGATTTTGCTGCGCCGCTGTTCCAGTGGCGCGATGCGAGTGCGGAGGCGACGGTATGGCGCGTCGAAGTGAGCGAGCCAGGACGGAAACCGCGGGTGAAGCTGTGGTCCGAGGGCGAGAAGATGCAGGTTGGGCCGGTGGATGCGTCACTGGTGGGATTTGTACCACCAACACTGACGCCGGAGCAGGCCGCGGCGCATACGTGGCGGCCGGATGCGAAGACGTGGGAGGAGATGAAGAAGCATTCGCAGCGCGAGCCGGTAACGGTTCGATTCACGGGCTACAAAAATGAGTCCGACAAGCAGGCGGTTTCGACGGGAGTGGTGACGGTGGCTACGTCCGATCCGGTGGGCGCGCCGATTATGTACCGGGATGTCCCGCTGATTCCGCCGCCGCCGGAGAGCGAGGAGCGGGGAGTGATCAAGCCGCTGCCGGATTCCGTGCTGCCGATGATCAAGTGGCAGCTGCGGTATGTTTCGGATTCCGAAAGCAAGACGGTGATGACGGGGCTGCCGACGTGCGCGAACTGCCACTCGGTGTCGCGCGACGGGAAGACGCTGGGCATCGATGTGGATGGGCCGCAGAACGACAAGGGGCTGTACGCACTGATTCCGGTGAAGCCGGTGAGCACGATGAGCAACGATTACGTGATCCACTGGAGCGCGTTCAGCGAGGAGCGGGCGCAGAAGCGGTTCGGGTTCATGTCACAGGTATCGCCGGATGGGAAGTACGTGATCACCGGGATCGACGTGCCGCATGCGCACGGGACGCGGGTGGTGGATCGCCTGTACAACGGGTTTTATCGGAACTATGGATTTGGGCAGGTGTTTTTTCCGACGCGCGGGGTGCTGGCCTGGTACAGCAAGGAGAGCGGGCAGCTGACGCCGCTGCCGGGCGCCGATGATCCGAATTTCGTGCAGACGAGCGCGTTCTGGAGTCCGGACGGGAAGTATCTGGTGTACTCGCGGGCGGCGGCGAAGGATCCGTATACGCCGGGGCAGAAGCAGGCGACGTACGCGAACGATCCCAACGAGACGCAGATTCAGTATGACCTGTATCGGATCCCGTTCAACGAAGGGAAGGGCGGGACCCCGGAGCGGGTGATGGGCGCGTCGGAAGACGGGATGAGCAACAACTTCCCGAAGGTTTCGCCAGACGGGAAGTGGATTGTCTATGTGGAGTGCAGGAACGGGCTGCTGATGCGGCCAGACAGCAAGTTGTATATTGTGCCGTTCGAGGGAGGGACGGCGCGGCCGCTGGGTTCGAATCTGGCGGTGATGAATTCGTGGCACACGTGGTCGCCGAACGGGCATTGGCTGGCGTTTTCGTCGAAGACTCCGTACCTCTACACGGAGCTGTATCTGACGCACATCGACGGGGAGGGCAATGCGAGCCCGGCGATCCTGGTGGAGAATGCGACGGCGTCGAACCGGGCGGTGAATATTCCGGAGTTCGTGAACGTGGCGCGCGGGGGGCTGGAGCGGATCGACACGCCGGCGACGGATTTTTATCGGATGTTCGATTCGGCGGTACAGCTTTCGGACAAGAAGCAGTTTGACGCGGCGGTTCCAGCGTGGGAGATGGCGGTATCGATGGACCCCGACGATGCGCGCGCGCATAACAACTTTGGGATTGCGCTGGCCGGCGCGGGGAAGATGAGCCAGGCGGTCGAGGAGTACAGAAAATCGCTGACGCTGAACGCGCACAACTCACAGACGGAAAACAACCTGGGCAGCGCCCTGGCGGAGGAAGGGAATCTGGAAGAGGCGCGGCAGCATTTCGAGACGGCGCTGGGGATCAATCCGGACAATGCGTCGGCGGAGGTGAACCTGGGGAATGCGTTGTCGGCGGAGGGCGGCCACACGCCGGAGGCGATCGAACTGCTGACGAAGGGGCTGGAGGCGGGGCCGAATTCTCCAGAGGGGCAGAACGGGTTGGGAGTGGCGTTGGCGCACGAGGGGAATTTGGGGGACGCGACACCGCACCTGCTGAAGGCAGTGGAGCTGGCGCCGCAGGATGCGGGCTATCGATACAACCTGGGACGGGTACTGGCGGCACAAAGCCGCTTTGCAGAAGCGCTGCCGCAGTTTGAAGAGGCGGCGCGGCTGACGAATCGGCAGGATCCCGCGGTACTGCAGATGCTGGCGGCGATGCAGTCGGAGACGGGGCAATTCGCGAATGCAGCGACGACGGCGCAGGCGGCTCTGGATCTTGCGCGGCAACAGCAGAATGGCACGCTGGCGGCACAGCTGGAAGCGAACCTGGCGCGATATCGGGCGCAGGCGGCGAGCGGGGCGGGTCCGCGCTGAGCGTGGGGAGCGAGCCATGGCGGGAGAATTCCAAAATCGGCCGCTCGAGAGCCTGGAACCAGGAGAGGCGGGGCGGACTGCTGACCCGTTGGTGCGCGGCGAAGGTGACCAGGGGCGGAGCGAAATTCCAACTTTCGATGGAGGCGGCGGTGGGCCGCGGGGACTAGTCTCACCTGTTCCCCAGAGAAGTGGAGCCCAGGTGGGCGGAGGCTGGATTGAGCAGTTTGCGGACGCGCCGGATGTACTGAAGAGCGCGGCTGAACAGAGAAGAGTGGTGCGGGCGGGCGGCGTAGCCGTCGGCGGCGACGAATTTGTAACCATGGCTGGACCTTGTTCGGTGGAAACCGAGCGGCAGCTGATGGAGACAGCGGAGCGCGTTGCGGCGGCGGGAGCTCGAGTGCTGCGCGGAGGGGCGTTCAAGCCGCGGAGTTCGCCATACGCATTTCAGGGGCTGGGGCTCGAGGGGCTGAAGCTGCTGGCGGCAGCGCGCGCGGCGACGGGGCTGGCCATCGTGACCGAGGTGATGGCGGCGGCCGATGCGCCGATGGTGGCCGAGTACGCTGACATTTTGCAGATTGGCTCGCGGAGCATGGAGAACTACGCTCTGCTGGAAGCGGCTGCGAAGACGGGACGGCCGGTGCTGCTGAAGCGGGGGATGGTGGCGACGGTGGCGGACCTGCTGCGGTCGGCGCAATGCGTGATCAGCTACGGAAATCCTAATGTGATTTTGTGCGAGCGCGGGATTCGCACATTCGAGACGTCGACGCGCAATACGTTCGACGTGGGCGCGATCGTGGTGCTGAAGGAGATTGCGCGGTTGCCGGTGATCGGGGATCCGAGCCATGCCGCGGGGCGGCGGAGTTTGGTTCCGGCGCTGGCGCGGAGCGCAGTGGCGGCGGGGGCCGATGGACTGCTGGTCGAGGTGCATCCTGATCCAGACAAGGCGTGGAGCGACGGCGAACAGTCGCTGACGTTTGAGGAATTCGACGGGATGATGGCGGAGCTGGCTCCGTGGTGCGAGCTGCGAGTTGCTCGCAACTGCGTGATGGAGACGGCATGAGGCGGCGCGCGGCGGCGGCGAGCGCAATATGCGGGATTTGGTTGGCGGCGCTGGTCTACGGATTGCCACCGCAGCAGAGCAAGCTGGCGGGCAGGACAAACCAGAAACAGGCGGAGAATTTTCCGGTGATCTTCACGGCGGCGCCGGTGTATGCGTCGCTGGCGGCGCTGCGGGGGGAGGAGCGCTTTCCGCAGGGCGCGCAACTGATGGTGCTGCGGGGGGGGCGGACGGAGCCTTTGGTTGCGAGTCTGGCTGCGAGCGCCGACGCGAGCTTGTCGTTCGATGCGAAGACGGTGTTGTTTGCGGGGAAGAAGAGCGCCGGCGATAGGTGGGGGATTTGGGAAGTTGCGGTGGAGGGCGGTTTGCCGAAGCTGGTGCTGGGCGGGGCGACGGATCTGATTCGACCGCTGTGGATGCCGGAGGGGCGGTTCGTTTACGCACGGCGGGGGGAGAACGGGTTTGCGCTGGAGACGGCGGGGCTGGATGGCGCGGGTCCGCAGCAGCTGAGTTATTTGCCGGGGAATTTTATTCCCGATGACGTGCTGCAGGATGGGCGGGTTCTGTTTGAGTCGGGATTTCCGCTGGGCGCGGGGGGGACGCCGGAGATGTTTCTGGTTTATGCGGATGGGAGTGGGGTGGAGAGTGTGCGCTGCGATCATGGCGTGGCGCGGGAGCACGGGCAGCAGATGAGCCTGACTTCGGAGGCCGCGGGCGCTGGGGACATTGTGTTCACACATGGGGAGAAGCTAGCGCGGTTTACGTCGGCTCTGGCGGAGGAAGCTGCGGTTGCGGCTCCGGAGGGCGAGTATGCGGGCGATGTGGCGGAGATGCCGGACGGCCGGTGGTTGTTGTCGGCGCGCAGGCCGGGCGCAAAGAATTACGGGTTGGCGGTGTGGAAGCCAGGGACTGCTGGACTGACGATGCTTGCGGAGGATGCGGAACGGGAACTGGTGGAGCCGGTGGTGGTGGCACCGCGCGCGGTTCCGAACCGGCATCCCTCGGCGTTGCACGATTGGGCGTTTGGGAATTTGCTCGCGCTGGATGCGCGGCAGTCGCGGAACGTGGCGGTGGCAGGCACGCCGGTCGCGGTGCGGGCGGAGACGATGGACGGAGGCGGGAGCGTGGTTTCGGTGGGGACCGCACCGGTGGAGAAGGACGGATCGTTTTTTGTGCATGCGGCGGGGGATCGGCCGCTGCGGTTTATTTTGCTGGACGCGGCGGGCAACACGCTGCGCCAGGAGCAGGGATGGTTCTGGGTGCGGCGGGGGGAGCAACGGATTTGCGTGGGTTGCCATACC
>JBAVUB010000446.1:0-10889 GCA_049696575.1 Acidobacteriaceae bacterium
TCTTGCTGAAAAGTTTGGCTACTCCGTCATGCGCGACGTCGCCTTCTCCAGCGTCCGTGAGTTCTATCCCGACATCGCCGCCCACTACGTCCGCAAGCACCGGGAGAAAATCGCCCGCCGCGCCGCCCAGTCCACGCCCCAGCAACCTGCCGCATCCGCTCCCGCACCCACACCCGCGCACTGACACGACCGTCGAATCCCACGGCGGAGCCATCGAACTCCGCAACCGCCGCAACCACCAGGGCTGCACAGCCGAAGTCCGGATCCCCCTCGCCGAACGCAGCTAATCGTAGCGATCGAGCGCCCCGGCAGGGTCTTCCCACCGTATGATTGCGCATCGGGGTGCCGCGCAGCAGCACGACGGCAAAAGCCCCGGCCTTCAGGCCGTGGGAAAGGGCCCCGACAGAAAAAGGGGCTTCAGCCCCGGGACCGACGCGGTGACGCGCTACTCCATCTGCTGGTACATGGTCTCGAAATCGAAATAATTCCAGCTCTCGACGATCTTGCCTTCCCACACACGGACCATGATCATGCCAGTGAAGTGAATCGGTCTGCGGCCAGATCCATCGCCGCGATCGACGGCGGTGATGACACACCGCGCTGCCACCATATCGCCCTGCGTCACCTGATGTTCGACTGTGACCCGTACGTTGGAGAGCTCCGCAAGCAATGAACGGAACATCTTCTTAAATTCCGGTAACTGGAAGGCCCTTTCTCCCTCCCCGCCCAGAAGGTCGTGGATGACGACATCGGCCGCCATGAGTTCGTCCATGGCTGCCTCGTTTCCCTTATTCCAAACTTCCTCAAACCATTTTTCCAACACCATCGCGTTTCAATTTCCTTGGGCTGAATTTTCCCGGAGTAGCGCCGAAGGTAAGAACGGGAATCAACAAGGCCCCGCAAACGGGGCGGCATGGCTAAACAACCAGAGCAGAACAAATAGCCCCATGAGTGTTCGACCCACGGCAACGCCAACGTTCAGCCCGGATGTGGCGCGCGGGAAGACTTGCGCGAGAGGCCGATCTCCCCCCGCTCATTCCCGGCACCGGCAGCCACGACGGCTACTCCACAATTACAGATTATTTATAATTATGCCGGGGTGCAGATTATTTATAATGCCGCCATGTCCAATACCCACAACGCTCTCCGCCGCGACTCCATGGCCGAACGTGTCAGGCAGGAACTGTTGCGCAGAATCATGAGCGGCGATCTGCCCCCCGGCGCCCGCCTCGTCGAACTCGAGCTCGCTCGCGATCTCAATACCAGCCAGGGGCCGGTCCGCGAAGCTCTGCGACGGCTCGAAGGGAGCGATCTTGTGGTGACCGAGCCCTATAAGGGGAGTCGCGTTCGAGATGTCACCGCGCAGGATATCTATGAAGCGTACGCGGTGCGAGCGGCGCTTGAGGAGCTGGCGGCCCAACAGGCAGCGAAATCATTGAAAGGCAGGGTTGGCGAGCTCAGAAAGGAGGCGGAGGCGATCCGGAAAGCCGCAACGCAAAAGAACCTCGAGCTCTATGCGAAGCACGATCACAACTTCCATCGCCTGATTGTCGAGGCAGCGCAAAACAGAATCCTGCTGCGCACCTGGAACTCTCTGGCTTTTGAAGTTCGCATCCAAATCAGACTGGCGAAAGGGAAAGTGAATCTCAGTCGGGCGCAGGAAGCGCACTGGGAGATACTCAAGGCGCTCGAAGCAGGCAATGCCAATAGCGTTGCACGTCTGCTGCGTAAGCATATCCATGGCCTTCCGGATTTGGATCGGGGGGAAGCGAAGATTTCCCGGTAGAGTATTCCTCTGCTACGCGCGTCAGACCGCTCCTCTGACTGCGGCGCGCTGGCAGCATCTGCGCGGACAATCAAGCCGGCGCGATCGAGAACCGCTCTGGCGTAGAATCATCCGTTCCCTCCTCCAGCAGGAAAACCCCGCTCTCAACCCCCGCCACGGCCTCCTGCAACCCGCCCTCATCGGAGGACCACCGTGGAATCGTCCAACGCCTTCATCGGCCACCCGCAGCAGCCCTCAGAACCCGAAATTCTCGCCGCCCTTGGCCCCTCCGCCGATGCCTGGACCCAGTTCATTGAATGGATGGCGCAGGAAAACTGCGTCACCGCCCAGGAATGGAAATCCTTCAACCCGGCGAAATACGGCTGGTCCCTCCGCCTCAAACAAAAGACCCGCAACATCGTCTACCTCGGCCCCTGCGCCGGATCCTTCCAGGTCTCCTTCGTCCTCGGCGACAAGGCCATGAACGCCGCTCGCCGCGCCAAATTCCCCCGAGCCGTGGCCCAGGCCATCGCCAACGCCCCGCATTACCCGGAAGGCACTGGCCTCCGGCTCACCGTAAAAACCCCCAAAGATCTCCCTGCCATCCGCACCCTCGCTACCATCAAACTCGCAAACTGATCGAACCCTTCGGCCGGCGCGTTCCTCAGGTTCCTCAGCCCCGTTCCCAGCTCCACCTAGTGCGGAATCAACCCCTGCACCAGCCCGCCCAGCCCCTTCTTCACGCTCCCCAGGCTACCCTTCACCATCTTCCCCACATCCGCCCGGATCACCGGATTCGACGAGGTCCCCGTAATCGTCATCGGCACCGCAGCGTTCGCCGCCGTATGCAGCAGGCCTCCCGAAATCCCGCCCAGCGCCCCCGCCGCAGTGTCCACCATCGCCCCCGCCGCGCCCGTCCCGCTCAGCTGCGCCGTCAACTGGAAGTTCAGCGCTCCCGCCTCGGTCACCGTCCCCTGCCCCTTGGCCGTTCCGATTGCCGGCACGGTGCAATCGATATTCGACAATTCCGTCTCCGCCGAAGTCTCCCGCACATCCGCGCGCAGCGTCTGAATCCCCGTCCCTCCGCTCGTCCCCGTCAGCGACTTCAGCCCGCCAATCTTCGACGCCAGATCGAACCCCGCCAGCTGCGTGTTGTCCACCTCGATCGGCCCCGCGATCACCAGCGCCGCCGGCGTCCCGGTGATCGCCATCTGCGCCGTCAGCGTCCCTCCCTTTAGCTGCGACCCGCTCGGCAGCCGCACCCCCACCGATGGCAGCAGTGCCTCTACCGCATCTACCGGCAATTGCGGCGCGTTAACATGCAGATTTACCGTTACCGTCGCTCCCGTCATCGCAAACGTACCCTGCGCGTGTACCACGACTGATCCCGTATCGAGCGCCAGATCAGTCACCTCTCCCCTCTGCGCGCTCAGGCTGTCACTTACTTTGTAAGTCAGTTTCACCGGATTCGCCGCTGGACTCCCACCCTTCGCCAGCACCAAACGCCGCGCCACGATTTTTCCCATGCTCGTCGCCGTCTTCCCGTCCGACGTCACCTGCGCATCGATATCGGCCTCCATCGAAATGCCCGCGCTCGCAGGCACCACCCCCGCCTTCACCGGATCGAACCCCTTCACCGCCAGCGTTGCCTGCATCGGTGTCGCCGACGCGTCCTGCTCGTTCAGCGGCCCCGCCGTCCCGTTCAGAGCGAACGAACCCCCAGCCGGCAAATTCGCCGTCATCGAAAACGGCATCGCCTGGTTGAACGACAAATTCTGCACGTTGATGTCGACCGCGTCATACACAAACGGCTGCCCCGTCGCGGGTATCTGCGACACCACCAGCTTGCCGCCGTCTACCTCCAGCACGCCGACTGTCACATTCGGCGCCGCCCCCGGCTGCTGGCTCGCCGTCGCTCCGCCACGCCCCAGGGTCGCGTAGTTCCACACTCCCTTTTCATTCGAGATCAAGTGGATCTCCGGCGAATCCACCACGAACTTCCGGATGTTCACCTGGTGATGAAGCAGAAACGCCCCCACGTCCACGCCAATCTTCAGAGACTTCGCCTGCAGAAATGGCGTCGTGCTGAACGCCGCATCGTCCTCCACCGCCAGCGTATCGGCCACCACGCTTCCCGACCACAGCGAGAAGCTCAGCTTCCCCAGCGTCACCTTCCGCCCCAGCGCGCTCGACAACTGACTCTCCAGCATCGGCCGGAAGCTGTCCGCGTTCACAAACAGCGGTGTCACCAGCACCGCCAGCACCAGCACCACCACGACGCCCAGCGCAATCTTCACCCACGTCTTCATCGCCGCCCCCGTTTCAAAGCGCTTTCCGGCCCGCACCTTCCTGCCCGGTCATCATCGCTCCCCCCTCGCCCCCCATGTCAAACGCCCTTCGCTGAAAGGTTCTCGCTAGCCGCTGCTTGCTGAACGCTTCTCGCTCAACGCTTTTTGCTAAACGTCTCATGCTAAAAGCTTTTCGCTAATCGTTTCTCGCTCAACGTTCGTCGCTAAACGTCGTCTGCTACAATGGAACCACGCTCAGTTGTTTGGTTGTGAGCCGTTCTCGCCTTCATCCGCAAGACCGTCCTCCCGTAATCCCCCCAAGCCCTCTCAGCGTGATGGTCGTGTGTCCCAGGTGGGACCAGGCCAGGCTGCCGCGCCCAAGGCTCATGCCGGAGCGCATTCCAGCCGAATACGTGAGTGTGGGTCCAATCCCGAATCGGCGCTTCGTATGCGCTCCCCGGATTTTCCCTGCATAGAAAAAATTAATCTCCTGCCGTAGCTCTGCCTTGAGCCGAGCCGCCCAGGAACTCTACAAACCTCCGGCAGACTCGCTGGATCCCTGGATGAACAAAGCTCGGTCAACCGACCAGCCCCGAGGGAATCCCGAACCAGCCCGAGCAAGGAACGCATTGAAACACTTTTCTGAACTCAACCTTTCGCCGGCTCTGCAACAGCAGATTGCCGCCGCCAATTTCATCACCCCCACCCCGGTCCAGGCTGGAGCCATTCCGCCCGCCCTCGAAGGCCGCGACGTTCTCGCCACCGCCCAAACCGGCACCGGCAAAACCCTCAGCTTCCTCATCCCGCTCATCGAGCGCATGCCGAAAGCTGCCAAGGGCGCCACTGCTCTCGTCCTCCTGCCCACGCGTGAACTCGCCATGCAGGTTCTCGATCACTATCGCCACCTCACCCAGAGCAAAGGCACTGCGGCGCTGGTCTGCGGTGGACTCGCCGAAGGCCCGCAACTCGAAGCCATCCGTCGTGGAGCACGACTCATCGTTGCTACCCCCGGCCGCCTCGAAGACTACCTCGACCGCCGGCTCATCAACCTCAGCGGCATCAAAATCCTGGTCCTCGACGAAGTCGACCGCATGCTCGACATGGGCTTCAAGCCCGCCATTCGCCGCATCGCCGCTGCCCTGCCCGCCGATCGCCAGACCCTCTGCTACTCGGCCACACTGAGTCCGGAAATCCGCGACGTCGCTCGCGACTACCTCAAAAATCCTGTGCGCGTCGAAATCGGCTCGGTCCTCAAGCCCTCGCCGAACGTCGAGTTGCAATCCTTTGAGGTCCCGACCAACAAAAAGCAGGAGCTCCTCGAGCATCTGCTCGGCGCCAGCGACGGCAGCTTCCTCGTCTTCGTCCGCACCAAGCATGGAGCCGATCGCGTCGCCCGCCGGCTCGTCCGGTCCGGCCACTCTGCAACGCAGATTCACGGCGATCGCTCCCAGTCGCAGCGCAACGCCGCCCTGGCCAGCTTTGCCAACGGACGCCATCGCATCCTCGTCGCCACCGACGTCGCCGCCCGTGGCATCGATGTCGCCGACGTCGCCCATGTCGTCAACTTCGATATGCCGAAAGAAGCCGAAGACTTCGTGCATCGCGTCGGCCGCACTGGCCGCGCCTCGGCTCGTGGAGTCGCCTCCACCTTCGCCGCGCCGGACGAAACCCACGCCCTGCGCAAAATGGAGCGGACCCTCGCCATCACTACTAAGAAGTTCCGGGTCCGTCCCAGAACGGCGAGAGCGAGCGCCTAACTCTCCATTCCCAACCAGTCGGTGAACAATTAGGATGGAGGGCACCAAACCAATGCCCTCCACCGTTGCTCGCCTCCTCTGGCTGATTCCCCTGCTCTGTCTGGTGCCGACCCTCCACGCCCAGGCCGACCAGTACTCGCTCTATCAGCTTTCCGGCAACTACAGCTGGCTCTCCAACTCCATCGATGGGGTTCCCGGCGCACGCCAGCCTCTCAACGGATGGGAAGCCGCCTTTGCCGCCCTGCGCTGGCACGGGCTCCGCTTCAAGCTCGATGTTTCCGGCTATCAGGGAACCAACCAGGGAGCGCCCCAGCATCCTGTGTTCATCATGGCCGGCGGCCAATACAACCGCCGCTTCGGAAGAGAAACCGGCTTCGTCGAGGGCCTGTTCGGCACCGGCAGCATGAACCGCAATTGGCTTCCCAACAACGTACCCGGCCAGACCGCCTCGTTCTCCGCCATCGCTGGTGGAGGCATGGACACTCGCCTCACCAAACGCTTCGCCTTCCGCGCACAAGCCGATTTTCAGTACGCCAACTTCAACCCCGGTCTTGCAGTGGGGTACCCGACCATCACCTTCATCGAGGAAGTCCACGGCCTGCCCAACTACTTCGCCAAGGTCTCCACCGGGCTCGTCTGGAATTTCTGAAGATCACTTCCGCCCCGCCCGCTTCTGCGCCACCACCAAACCTCTCGGCGTCGGCAGCAAGACAACCGACAGCAGTCCCTCGGCCTCGAGCCGCAGCGCCGCCTCGCGGATCATCCCCGGATGCGAGCTCGCATCATGCA
The DNA here is from genome assembly GCA_049696575.1 of Acidobacteriaceae bacterium. Lineage (GTDB taxonomy): Bacteria > Acidobacteriota > Terriglobia > Terriglobales > Acidobacteriaceae > Palsa-343. The sequence continues at coordinate 6,600 of JBAVUB010000446.1, forward strand.
TCAGCACCAAACCGTTGGGGCCGATCTGCGGCAGAAACCGCCGCACCTCTTGCTCTCGAATCGTCAGCTCGCTGTCGCTGAAAAACAGATCGATGGTCCCGTCGACCTCCATCTCGAGGCTCGAAACATTCCGCAGGTCGATCCACTCCGCCACCCCCGAAGCCGCAACCCTCTCCCTCGCCTTCGCGAAGACCTGAGGGTCGAACTCGCAGCTCACAATCTTGCCAAACCCGTTCCGCTGCAGCCCCTTCGCCATCCATATCGAGCTGGCCCCGAGAAACGCCCCCGTCTCCACAATCAGGCTGGGCTTGATGGTCGTCACCAGCGTGGCCAGAAACTCCAGCACCTCCACTTCCGCCGTCATCGAGTCGTACATGCTCCAGTGCTCCGGATGCGGGCACTCCGGCGTCGCGCGGTGATACTCCGGCAGCATCGCGCCCCCGGCGCGCTCCGCTTGCAGCATCACCTTGTGCTCCTGCTTCAGCTTCTTTTTGAAAAGTCCCAATGCCTCTCCTCAAACCAAGCTTCGATTGTAGAGTCTCCGTCCTGATTTTCCTGATCACCGACCACTGTTCACTGCCCCCTGTACCCTGCACCCTGTACCCTGTTCCTATGAAAGTCGCCCTCCTGGGATTCGGCACCGTGGGTAGTTCCGTCGCGCGCATTCTCTGCGACCTGAAACCCGACGGCCTCGAGCTCTCGCATGTCTTCAACCGCGGCGTCGCCCGCAAAAAAGCCGCCTGGGTCCCCTCCACCGTGGTCTGGACCGAGGACTTCGACGAAGTTCTTCGCTCCGATGTGGACGTCATCGTCGAGCTCGTCGGCGGCCTCGAACCCGCCGGCTCCTGGGTTCGCAGCGCTCTCGAAGCCGGAAAATCCGCTGTCACCGGCAACAAAAAGCTCATCGCCAAACACGGCATTGAGCTCGACCGCCTCGCCCGCTCCAAAGGCGCGCATCTCCTCTACGGTGCAGCCGTCGCGGGAGGCATTCCCGTCATCCCCGGCCTCCAACAGGGACTCGCCGGCGATCGCATCACCCGCATCGAAGCCATTCTCAACGGCACCTGCAACTACATCCTCAGCCGCATGGAAGCAGGCGCCGCCTTCGCCGACGTGCTTGAGGACGCCCAGCGGCTCGGCTACGCCGAAGCCAATCCCAGCGAGGACGTGGACGGCTACGATGCACGCGCCAAGCTGGTCATCCTCTCGCGCATCGCGCTGCGTGCCGGGATCGACGTCGAATCCGTCGCCTGCCGCTCCATCACCGCAGTCGATGCCGTCGACCTCGTCTACGCGCACGACCTGAACTGCACCATCCGCCAGATTTCCAAAGCCGAGCTCCGCCCGGACGGTGTCGCCGCCGCCGTCGGCCCCATGCTGGTGCCGTTGCGCTCGCCCTTTGCCTGGTCCCGCAGCACAGAAAACATGGTCCTCGTCAGCGGCCAGTATGGTGGCGACGTGGTCTTTTCCGGCCATGGAGCGGGCGGCAATCCCACCGCTGTCGCCGTCGTTTCCGACCTCATCTCGCTGGCGCACGGTTCCCGTGTCGCCGACTTGCCCAGCCGCGTCGCTCACGTTACCGGGGAGTTCGAGCTCCGCCACTACATCCGCTTCGTCGTGAAAGACCGCCCCGGGATCGTCGCTGAAATCGCCGGCGCACTCGCTTCCGAAAAGATCAACATCGATGCTCTCTTCCAGCGCCCCGGCTACGAGAAAGGCAATCTCCCCTTCGTCGTCACCGTCGAACCCTGCGCCGCCTCCGCCCTGCGCCGCGCTCTCGATCGCGTCAGCCAAGCCGGCTGGCTCGCCCAGCCCCCGCTCGACATGCCCATCCTCGGAGAGTGAAGGACGCCGCGCAGATGTTCCCGACCCTCATCGCCGGCCTCACCACCCTGCTCACCGTCGCCGGATTCGCCTACTACGTCATCGCCCTCTGGAGCGCGCGAGCCTTTCTGCGCCGCCCGCGCTTCCCTGCCTCCGACTTTGCGCCATCCGTCAGTATCCTCAAGCCGATCTACGGCGTCGATCCCGGAATGGCCGAAGCCTTCGCCAGCCACTGCCGCCAAAATTACTCCGGCCCTTACGAAATCCTCTTCGGCGTCTCCTCGCTCGACGATCCCGCCTGCGCCGTCGTTCGCCAGCTCCAGGCCGACTTCCCCGATCAAGCCATCCAGCTCATCCTCTGCCCCGATGTCCTCGGCCCCAACGGCAAAGTCAGCAACCTCGCGCAGCTCGTGCAACACGCCCGCCACGACTACCTCATCATCAATGACGCCGACATCCGCGTCGGCCCGAATTACCTCGCCCACACCCTCGCACCCTTTGCCTCAAACGAAAGCCCCGACCAGCCCCAGCCCCCCACCGGCTTAGTCACCGCCCTCTACCGCGGCATCACGCACCAGACCCTCGGCTCGAAGATGGAAGCTCTCGGCATCGCCACCGACTTCGCCCCCGGCGTCCTCACCGCGCGATTCCTCGACCGCGGCCTCCACTTCGGCCTCGGTTCCACCCTCGCCGTCTCCCGCTCCGCAATCGATTCCATCGGCGGCCTCGTTCCCCTCACCGAATATCTCGCCGACGACTACGAACTCGGCGCGCGCATTGCTGCCGCCGGCTTCCGCGTCGAGCTCAGCGATGAAATCGTCGAGACCTCCATCCACCCCTGGAATCTCTCCGGCTATCTGCATCACCAGCTGCGCTGGGCCCGCACCATGCGCGAGGCGCGTCGCGGCGGCTACGCAGGCCTGGTCTTCTCCTACGGACTCGCCTGGGCCTTCCTCAACCTCATCGCCACCGGACTCAGCCTTCCCGCCTTCGCCCTCTTCACGCTCGCCCTGTTCTTGCGCGTCTCCATCGCCCTGGGAGTGGGCGTCGGCATTCTGCGCGATCGTCAGGTCTTGCGCGACCTCTGGCTTCTGCTGCCGCGCGATCTCCTCGCCCTCGCCGTCTGGGCATGGAGCTACGCCTCCGACGCCATCTCCTGGCGCGACCAGCGCTTCCTGCTGAAAAAGGGAAAATTAGTGCGGCTCGATTCGAAAGAAACGCCGCCGACCACGGAGCCCGTCAGCGCGAAGCTTTGAGAACCCTCAGTGCGTCGGCGGAACGTATTCCTTCGGCAGCGCCGCGCCCTCGCCGAAGAAAAACTGCTCCATCTGCTCCACCAGAAATTCCTGCGCCTGCGGGGTCCACGGCTGCAGCCGGTATTCGTTCAGCAGCATCTTCTGCCGCTCCACCCACTCCTGCCACGCCTTTTTCGAAACGTTGTTGTAGACCTTGTTGCCAAAGTCGCTGTCGAAGGGCGGCTCGTCCAGCCCCTCCATCTCCTGCTTAAAGCGTGCGCAAAAAACCATGTGCGGCATTGTCGGCATCTCTCTGAATATTGTACCAGGCGGATCGTCCAGGCCCGCCCCGTCGCGGCCCAACAACAACCCTGTGCTGGTCAATCTGCCCGCGGGAGGATATAAAGAGATTCTGCCGATGATGATTCCTGGGTTCTCCCCTGCCCACACAGGGGACGGCGTCTGATGAGAAAAGTCGGGCTCAGCCGCATCCTGTCTGCTTCTCTCTCCATCTCAGCGCTCATCGCTACTGCACCGCGTGCCGCCTCGGCCCAGTCGCCCGACGACATCGTCCGCAAGGTAGTCAAAAACGAACTGGACGCCGACTTCAACGACCACACCGCCTGGATGTATCGCGACGCCTACAAATCTCCCGACAAAGACATCGTCAAAATCGTCATCGAAACCCAGCAGGGCAATCTGTCTGAAATTATTGAGGACGGCGGCCGCGCGCCCAGCGCCCAGGAACATCAGGACGATCTCAGCCGCATCGAGCAAATGCTCACCGACCCCGCCCTGCGCGCCCGCATGAAGCGCAACGAGCAGCATGATGGCGAGCAGGCCCGCGACATGATGAACATGCTGCCCAACGCCTTCATCTGGCAAATTACGGGCCACGACAATGGCAACGTCACCCTTAGCTTTCGCCCTAAACCCGATTACACCCCCGGCAGCATGAACGGCCGCGTCCTGGCGACGATGGCAGGCACCATGGTCGTTGACGAGGAACACATGCGCCTCCGCGATCTGAACGGCCATCTCGTCCACGATGTCCTGTTTGGATGGGGGATTCTCGGCCACATCAACGCCGGCGGCGCCTTCCATATCGTCCGCGACGACGTTGGTTTCGGCAGCTGGCAGATCACCGCGATGCACGTTCACATCTCCGGCCACGCCCTCTTCTTCAAAACCATCGGCGACCAGGAAGACGAAATCACCAGCGACTACCACC
>JBAVUB010000447.1:0-4911 GCA_049696575.1 Acidobacteriaceae bacterium
GGCCAGGCGGAGCGCAGTTATCGCTTGCGCACCACGCCCATGCGGGACAGCGAGGGCAAGCTGCTGGGCGCCGTCACGCTGCTGGAGGACGTCACCGAAATCGCCGAGGTCGATCGCTTCAAATCGCGCTTCCTCTCCGTCGCATCGCAAAAGCTGCGCGAGCCCATCCGCCGCCTGCGCCTCTCTCTCTATGCGCTCACCCAGGGCCATGCCGGTGAATTGCGCCCGCTGCAGATGGAACTCGCCACCAGCGCCGCGCAGGAAGCCGAACATCTCGACGACATCATGCTCGACCTGATCGAAGTCGCTGAACTCGAAACGGGCCGCCGCCCGTTGCGCATTGAGAAAGTCCGTCCCATCGACGCGCTCCGCGATGCCATCGTGCACTGCCGCGACGCCGCACACGAGAAAAACATCGACATCGAGCTCATCGCCTTCGAGGATGTCGCTTACGTTCAGGCCGACCGGCGCGCGCTTCGCACCATCCTCGACAACCTCATCACCAATGCTCTCCGCTACACCCCGGAAGGCGGACACATTCGCCTCGGAGCCGCCGAGCAGCAGGAACGCGTTCAGTTTTTCGTACATGACAGCGGTCGCGGCATTGAGGCCGAACGTTTGCCCACCATTTTCGGCAGGTTCACCGGCGACTCTGCCGGCGGTGGCACCGGACTCGGTCTTGCGCTGGTGCGCCGCCTTGTTGAATCGCAGGGTGGCCAGGTGTCGGTCGAGAGCCGGCTGGGTGCGGGCACAACCTTCCGCTTCACGCTTCCTATTGCAGTCGCCGAACCGGATCGTCACCCCGTGGAGATCGGATGACCACGCCGCCGGTTCCGCCTCCATATCCGGCCCAGAGCCTGGCGCGCGACCTCACACCGCCCCATTCCGACACTCCGGAGCCAGGGCGCCTCCGCGTCTATCTCGGAGCTGCTCCGGGCGTCGGCAAGACCTACCGCATGCTCGAAGACGCGCACCTCATGCGCCGCCAGGGCATCGACATCGTCATCGGCCTCATCGAGCCTCACGGACGCGCCGACACCGCCGCGCTCGTCGACGGCCTGGAGATCGTGCCGCTCCTGGAAATGCAGTACCGTACCGTCGTCCTGCGCGAGATGAATCTGGAGGCGATCCTCGCGCGCCATCCCGCCTGGTGCATCGTCGATGAACTGGCCCACAGCAACGTGCCCGGCTCGCGCAACCATAAACGCTACGAAGACGTCCTCGAACTGCTCGACGCCGGCATCAACGTCATGACCGCCATGAACGTCCAGCATCTCGAGACGCTCAATGACGCGGTGGCCCGCTCTGCCAGCACGCAGATTCGTGAAACCGTCCCGGACAGCTTTCTGCGCCGCGCCGACGAGGTCGTGAACGTCGACATCACCATTGACGAACTGCGCGATCGCCTGCGCCAGGGCAAGATCTACGCCCCCGAAAAAGTCGAGCAGGCCCTCGCCAATTTTTTCCGCAAGGGCAATCTCAACATGCTCCGCGAACTGGCTCTGCGCACGACCGCCGAGCAGGTTGGCGCCGCCGCGGCCGAGTATCGTCGCACACAGGGTCTCGAGCAGGCCCCCATCCCCGAGAAAGTCATGGTCTGCCTCTCGCCCCGCGCGGGCATGGAGCGGCTCGTCCGCGTTGGCGCCCGCATCGCCGGCCGCCTCGCCACCAACTGGTACGTCGTCTACGTCGAGACCCCCGACACCGATCATCGCCACGGCGATCCCGAGGCTTTTGCTCGCCTCGAGGAGTATCAGCGGATGGCGCGCGATCTCGGGGCGCGCGTCGTCACTCTCAAAGACAAAAAAGTTGCCGACGCTCTCATTGAATTCGCCCGCAAAGAAAACATCTCCCACGTCGTTTTCGGGCAGTCGGCCCGCTCGCGATGGGATATCCTGCTGCGCGGCTCCATCATCAACCGCTTCCTCACCGAAATGCGCGACACCACCGTCCAGGTCGTCCCCGTCCACAAGGAACGAAGATAGGTCCGCCGTGAATCCCCTCACGTTCCGTCGCTTCCCGCTGCTCTTTCTTTTCTTCCTCTGCGTCGCGCCGTTCGCGAGAGCCGCAGATACAGATCGCCTCAACGCGCTCAGGATTGCTGACGGCGTCTGGTTCCTCCCCGGCGACTCCTCAAAGGGCTACCGCAACAACATCGCAATCGAGATGAAGGACTACCTCATCGTGATCGACGCCAATTATCCCGGCCGCGCCCGCGAGCTGGTTCGCGATATCCACCAGCTGTCTCCGAAGCCTGTTCTTTTTGTGTTCGACACCCATGCCCATCGCGATCATGCCTACGGCAACGCCGTCTGGACCGATGCAGGCGCGACCACCTTCGCTTACCAGGGCGTGGTCGATGAAATGAATCGCTATGAACCGCAGCGATGGCTGGCCACCGCCGCCGAACGCGAAGATGTCCGCGCGCTCAACCTCACCGATGCTCCCCGCCCGGAGCTCACTTTTCGCACCAGTCCCTTCATCCTGAAAGACAGCACGCGCGAAGTCCAGTTCTGGTTCCTCGGCTGGGCCCATACGCGCGGAGACGGATTCGTCTGGCTGCCAAAGGAGCGCATCCTCTGCACCGGCGACGCCGCAGTCAACGGTCCCCGCAACAAGCTTTGGGATGCCAACATCGCCAACTGGGCGCAGGTCCTGCTGCGTGCCGAGCAGTTCCATCCGATCCAGGTCCTTCCCGGCCATGGCAACGCCGGCGGCCCCGAGATTCTCGCCGGCCAGCGTATCTTTCTCTCCGATCTCTACGCCGCCGTGAAAGCTCAGGTCGACGCCGGCAGGACCCTCTCGCAGCTGGACCTGTCGTTACCCGATCGCGATCGCAACTGGGCGCCGCGCGATCTCAGCACCGACTTCGCCATTACTTATTCCGAAATTACCCGGCACAAGCCGGCTGGCGACATTCCGCACCTCTGGAAATAGTCACCGCCTAACTCCGCGGCCGCTGCGCTTTCACGTCCAGGTCGTCCCGGTCCTGAAGGAACAGCAGTAGCCGGGCGCGGCCTGCCGGGACTTCGCCTGATCGGATTCCGCCAAAATTGGTTGTTCTTCTTTCGCGGTCCGGGGTATAGTGCTTCCCAGTTCCGCTGTCCCAAATCCTTCGGAACTGCTGGCTCCGCTGCGGTCAGCTCTCCCGCGACTGGGCAGTCACATCCCACGAATCGGAGATGGAAGCTTATGCGTAAGACCCTCTCAGTTCTCCTCCTCGGCCTTCTCGCCTCACTGCCCGGATCGGCGCAGGAAAAACGCCGCGTCGCCATCCTGGACTTCGGCTATGGCACTGTTATGACCAGTGTGCAGGCCATCTTCGGGACCAACCAGGACATCGGCAAGGGCATCACCGATCTGCTCGTCAATCAGCTCGTCAACGACGGCACCTACCGCGTCATCGAGCGGGCTGCCATCGATAAGATCCTCAATGAGCAAAACTTCTCCAACAGCGACCGCGCCAATCCCGCTACCGCCGCCAAGATCGGCGCCGTCCTCGGCGCGGACACCATCATCGTCGGCGACATCACCACTTTTGGCCGCGACGACAAAAACTACGGCGCGGGTGGAGGCGGCTACGGTCTGGGCAAATATGGCATCGGCGGCCTCGGCGTCCACAAATCCAAGGCCGTCGTTGAAATCACGGCCCGCATGATCGACGTCAATACCGGAGAAATCCTCGCCTCCGTCACGGGCCGCGGCGAGTCGCAGCGCTCCGGCACCGATATGCTCGGCGGAGGAGGAGGCTGGAGTGGCGGAGGAGGAGGGCATCTCGATATGGGCAGCTCCAACTTCGGTCAGACCATCATTGGCGAAGCAACCAAGGCCTCCGTAACCCAGGTCGCCACCGGCCTCGACCAGAAATCCGCCTCCCTGCCCGTCGCCGCCGCACCGCCCCCCACGCCCGTCGACGGCCTGGTCGCCGACGCTTCCACCGACGACATCATCATTAACGTCGGCTCTGGCGCCGGCGTGAAGGTCGGCGATACTCTGGCCATCACGCGTGTTGTCCGCACCGTGAAGGATCCCGCCACCGGCAAAGTACTCCGCACCATCGACTCGGCTGTAGGTACGCTTACGATTACCAGCGTCGACGCCAGCTCCGCGGTTGGGAAATTCAGTGGGCCCGGCAAGCCCACCGTCGGTGATCACGTAAAACGCCCCGAGTAGCGCGCAGGGATTCATCGCTGCGCAAAAGAGGCGGCCCAAAAGGCCGCCTCTTTCTCTGTCCGCGCCTGGACGCTTCTACTGCTTTTTCAGCACCGCGTCGCTGTTCTCGTCCGTGGTGATCGCACTCTCCAGCTTGCGCAACTTCGCGTACTGGTCCGCGTCCAGTTCCAGCTTCTTCAGCACGTACTCACGCTTGTAGTGCAGCGCTCCGCCTTCCGCCTTCACCTCGCTGTGATACGTCGCGAATCCCACATCAATGCTCACCGGATCGGGCACATCGTCCACCGCGTACCCCGCCGGAATCTTCACGTCGAAATCGTCCCGCCATGTCCCCACGCCCGAAAAACTGATCGGCACCTTGCGCGGCTTTTCATCCAGACCCTCCGCGTCGCTGCCCACCACGCGCGGCCGCACCAGCAGCAAACTGCCCGCTCCCTTCGCATACTGCGGCGCCGTCACGGAGTAATCCATCTCCAGGGGCTGATCCAGCTCCCGCACGTGCGCGACCTTTTCATCGCCCAGTGTGAACGTCGAGAAATCACGCTGCAGCAGCCGCTCCACCAGCTCCCGCTGCTCCTTGTCGCTGTCCATCGCCAGCCTGCCCCGCATCCCGTCCGAGAGCGCCCCATATCGCAGCACCGTCACGTCGCCCTTCAGCGTTCCGTCCGCCGCCAGTTCGAACTTCGCCTTACGCTCAATCGACTCCGCATCCGGATTCAGAATCGGCAGCTGGATCAG
>JBAVUB010000448.1:0-2798 GCA_049696575.1 Acidobacteriaceae bacterium
ATATGGGACTCAGCGCGCTGAAGGGCACGCTGCGCGGTATGCACTACCAGGTGGAGCCCGCGCTCGAAGCCAAACTGGTGCGCTGCACCCGCGGCGCCATGTTCGACGTCGCCCTCGATCTGCGGCCAGGCTCCCCCACCTTTGGCCAGTGGTTTGGCGCCGAATTAACCGAAGAAAATGGCCGCATGCTCTATGTCCCCGAACATTGCGGGCACGGCTACCAAACCCTTGTGGACGGAACTGAGATGCACTACATGACATCGCAGGTTTACGCGCCCAGCGCTTGCCGCGGCGCGCGCTACGACGATCCTGCGTTTCGCATTCAATGGCCCCTGCCCGCCACTGCGGTTTCCGATCAGGACCGCGCCTGGCCGCTCACGGACCAAAGTCAGGAAGCCGTTGTTACCGGGAATAACCCCGAAAAAGTTTGATCCAGGCAAGCACACTCTTACCCGAGTCGTCGAAGCAATGGAAATGCAAAATCAGAAACCACGCGTCCTCCTCTTCTCCCAGCGCAACGCCGCCAAACGGCTCCCGTTTCGCTGCGCCCATTTCGAGTTCGAGGACGTTATCGCCGAGGTGGACTCCGCGGAAATGATCGCGCCCCGCTTCGATCAGTCGACGCGCCGTCACCACTACGCCAAGCAGCTCGCTTACCACACCCCGCTCGTCCTGAATCCCGGGATGGAGTCAAAGAAATTCGACCAGACCTACGACCTCTTCGTCGCGGTCTGCGGTGATCCCACCGACGTACTCCGCATCAACGCCATCGGCAACTGGCGCGAGCGCTGCAAAAAAGCGGTCATCGTGATCGACGAACTGTGGGTCACGCAGATGAAGGCTTACGGCAACTACCTGCGTCTGTTAAAGCAATTCGACCTGGTTTGCCTCTATTACAGCCAAAGCCCGGGCCCCCTCAACGAGCGCATCGGTCCCCGGAGCATGTACCTGCCGCCTGCCGTCGACGCCATCCGCTTCTGTCCGTACCCGAACCCGCCCGAGCGCAGCGTCGATGTCTACAGCATCGGACGCAGAGGAGCGACGACCCACGCCGCGCTGCTGAAGCTCGCTGCCGAAGAAGGCCTCTACTACGTCTACGACACCACTTCCGCCGATCAGGTGCTGGACCCCGACGACCACCGCAATCTCTACGCGAACACCCTGAAGCGGAGCCGCTACTTTATCGTGAATCCTGGCCTTATCGACCGGCCCGATATTCGCGGCCATCAGATCGAAATCGGCTACCGCTATTTCGACGGCGTGGCCGCGGGTGCGATCAACGTCGGCGAGCGGCCCAACAACGAAGCCTACGCCCAGCTCTTTGACTGGCCCGACTCCATGATCGACTTCCCCTATAACTCTCCGGATTTCGATAAGGTCATCGGCGCGCTCAGCAACGATCCTGAAAAAGAAGACCAGATGCGGCAAACCAATGTCCGCCAGGCTTTGCTGCGCCACGACTGGGTGTATCGCTGGGAAATGATCCTCAAGGCTGTGGACCTCGAGCCGCTGCCCCACATCGTCGAAAGAAAAGCGCGTCTCCGCAGCCTTGCCGACCTTGCCGCGCAGAAGCCGGCAACGGCACAGCCAGAATCCGCACTGCATGCGGTACCATCGAACCATTGATTCTCCAGGGCTCGATCGCGAAGCCCAACTTTTCTGAAGTACTTTTTCTGCCCGTTCTACTCGGTTGCAATGAGTTCAGATCAAAAAAAGCCCGCAAAGATCGCCATCCTCCATCACACGGGCGGCGGCAATCTCGGTGATGACGCCATCATGGACGTCGTCATCCATAACATCCGTTCGCGCTGGCCGGATGCCCAAATCGCCGCTTTTTCCATGAACCCCGGCGATACAGGCCGCCGCCACGGCATTCCGTCTTTCGCGATTCGCAGACATACCTGGGGCATTGGGTACGCCTCTGCAGAAGCTGCCGACACAAAACGCGGAGCAGGGAACTGGCTGGCCACAACGAGAAACCCAGCCATACGTCTTCCCAGAAATATTTTTCGCGAGCTGGCTTTCCTGGTCACCTCGTTTCAAAAGCTCCGGCCGTTCGACATGCTCATCGTCAGTGGCGGCGGCCAGCTCACCGAACGCAGCGGCCCGTGGGGTTTTCCCTACGCCATCCTGATCTGGGTCCTGTTGGCGAAGCTCGCTGGCGTCAGGCGCGTCTTCCTCAACGTCGGCGCGGGTCCCCTGCGGCATCCGCTCAGTAAGTTCTTCGTTCGCCGTTCGCTCTACGCCGCCAATTACGTATCCTTCCGCGATGAACCGTCGCAGGCGCTCGCGCGGCAAATTGGCTTTACCGGAAAAAGTCAGGTCTTTCCCGACAACGTCTATAGCCTCCGGGTTTCGCTGCCCCCGGTGGCGACGGACACGCGCCATCGCCCGGTTGTCGGCCTCGCTCCTATGCCGTGGCCGTTCTGCGATCCCCGCGAATACACGGGCGAGAACCTCCAGGACCTCTACGACGAGTACCTCTCGAAGTTTTCAAGTTTTGCAAAGTCGCTGGTCCGGTACTCCTGTTCGCTCGATCTCTTTGGCAGTGACGTGGGCACCGACCCTTCCGCGATTGAAGACTTTCGCAGGGTGTTGCGGCAGCAGCAGAGAATCGACACTCCGCCGTACGAGCCGGTCGACAGCGTCGATGGGCTGCTGTTCCGCATGGCGGATATGGATTACATCGTCACCTGCCGCTTCCACGGAGTGGTGCTGGCGCACATCCTGAACAAACCCGTCCTGGCCATCTCGCACCATCCTAAAGTTGCCGATCTCATGGAGGCTCTCGGCCTGTC
>JBAVUB010000449.1:0-3412 GCA_049696575.1 Acidobacteriaceae bacterium
CGCTCAAGAATATCCATAATTACGTTCCCAGATGCGTTCGTGCAAAGCGCTCAGGGTGCTTCACAAACGATACAGCGCAGATCGGAACTCGAGTGACGTTGTGAGGTTGTCTTCCAGGGTGCTGCCAGGGTCCCACCCTTACCCCAGCGTTGTTGTTAAGTGTATGAAAACAGGCGCGATCGGGTGTGCCTCCAGGGTTAAGTAGTTGAAAATGGGTCAGTTGCGCGACGGCCGTGATTGTTACAGTGACGGCCGTGAGGCTTGATGATTGAAAAGAGGTTCGTTACGAGAGGGCCTCAAAGGGGCTCAGAGATTAGAGTTCAGAGTTTGGAGCTTGGAAAAGCCGGCTGCGTACGAAAGGCAGTCAACCGGCTGGCAACTAAAAAGCCTCGCGCTCGCGAGGCTTGCTGTAGGCCAATTCTGGCGGAAATTTCTTTTTTGCCCCCTATTATCAGGATACCAAATCCACGTATAAAACTCGCCAAAATTCTTTGAGGGTATTGTGGTGGAAGTGGTGTGGAATGAGGGACAAAACTTCGGTACCGTACGAAAAAAGCTTGACAAATTTTCCACATTTGGCAGTTTTCTGGCACCGGGCACCGGGCACCGAAAAGAGCTACGTCGAGAGCCTTCGGCTTTTGCGGTGATTCGCGCCGGGGCGGGAGACGATCAGCGGCGGGGTTTGCGGGCGGGCGGCTTGCGGGTCGCGAATTTGTGCGCCATGGCGAGCAAGTCGCGGAGCAGATCGGGCGTGAGGTGGGCGAGGCGGACGAGAACGGCGTCGTAGTCGAGGTAGTGATCGGGGGCGTAGTAGAGGCCGGGCGACTCGGCGAGGAGGGCCGCTCGATCATTGCGGTAGATGCGGACCATGATCGAACCGTGCTCGGCGGTTTTGTTGGTCGGGACGGCGGCCATGAGCTTGCCGCGGACCTTCAGGGCCGGGTTTCCGTAGGCAGTGCTCTTTTCTACGTTGGGGAAGGTGAGGCCGATTTGCCAGACGGTGGCGAGGGTGACGGTCATGGAACACAACAGGGTACAGGGTGGAGTGGACAGGGCGCTGGGAGGAACGAAGGTAACGGGACGCGAGGTTCTCCTATGATCATGATTGGAGCGAGTCGAACCTATTTTCGGAGGGCCGGTGATGGATAATCGTTTCACATACAAGAGTTCAGAGCGCCGAAATGCACTGGAACTGAGGCTAATTCTCGATGGCAGCCGAACTGACAGACGTAACGGGATTTCGAGGGGAGAAGATCCTTGAACTCCGGTTGACGGATTACGAGGAATTCGCGGGACCGCTTTTCCGGCCGGGGTTCCTTGGAGATAAATGGCCGGCTGTTGATTTTTACGTTGAACTGCGGCGGGTGAGCAAGAAGACTCCTTACTTTTTTGCGCAAGCGAAAACAACAGCTGGCTCGCTGCCGAAATCGGCGAGTTCGCTGAAGATCTCGTCGAAGAAGAGTGACATTGAGCGGCTTCTTAAGATGCCCGGCCCGACGTACATTTTTGGGATTCACGAGAAATCCCAGCGGGTGTTTGTGAGGTCGATTCACGATGGGACGCCGGTCAAGGCGATCACTCGCATCCCGGTCTCACACGAGCTGACGGCGACGAATCTCCGGAAACTGCATGACGAGGTCAGGGGTTTCTGGAAAGAGAGTAAATTCAAACCGAAGGGGTCGGTGTTCGCATGACGCTTGTCTCGCAAATCGGGCAGAGGAGCGAATTATTAGCGCAACTCTTTCTGCAGGACCTCAAGCCCGAGATCCTCAGTCGGCCCTCGGAAGACGTTGGTTTCGATTTTCTGGTTGGCTTTAAGAATTCGGCGGGCGGGCTCAATATGTTTGGAATCGAGGTCAAAGGCACCGAGCATCCCCCGGCGGGCTTCTTTCCGCTCGACAGGCGCACCTTTCTCCGGCTGGCGGAATCGAATGTCCCGGCTTGCCTGCTGGTCGCAGATGTGAAACAAAACCGTCTGTTTTACTCGTGGATCGGCCGGGTCGCTCCTCCAGTCAGCCGGAGGCAAGTCAGTGTTCCGGTGACCGAAATCAACGACAAAACTAAGGCTGACCTGCGCAGGCAAATGCTCCAAGAGGCGGCCTGAGCGCAGGCAGACTTAGATCTCATTGCGCGGGAGAAATGGAAAGTAACGCGAGTGGGATGATCGCATATGCGCAAAGTTGCTGCCGCTCTCGGGCTGTTGTGTTTCTGCACCTATGCAATACCTCAGGCGGCTTCGTCCGATTCGAACAACGAGACGCTTTTGGCTAAAACCCGCGCTCTCTACGACGCTCCGTTTACGCGCAATCTCGTCTCATTCGACTGCGAGGTCCGGTTTGACTGGAAGGACCACTTCCTTGAATTCGTAAAGATCATTCCGCCCGATGGCCTGCGGATGGCGGAGCGGCTGCAAAACGTTCGGCACCGCGTTTTTGTGGATCGATCGGGTGCAGTAGTTTCTGCCGTGCCGAAGGCGCCCGATTTCACCGACGCGCCGGCAGTTGCGAAGCTCGAACAAGTCTTCGATGGCATGGTATCGGGCGGTCTCACTGCGTGGTTGCCTTCCAGCATGGGTGAAATCCTGCCTATTGCGCCGACGAAGTACACCTTCGAGGCCAACGGTACCGGCTACAGGCTAACGATGCATGGGCCGGGCGTCGTCGGGACGCTCCTGCTCCGACCGGATCTGCGAGTGACAAGCGGGGTAATCCAGTTTCCGCAGCCCATGCGGTTCGAATCCGACTTCATCAGCGGCCCTTCGGGTTTTGTTCTTGGGTCGGTCAAGACGGGCTCGACAAGTGATCCTTCGGCGGCTGGCGAGGCTGGGTTTTCGTACAGCTATCAAACGGTTCAGGGTGTTCAGCTTCCTTACCTCGTCACGGTGACACCATCAACGACAGAACCGTGGCACTACACTCTCACGGACTGCAAGGTAGCGACCGGGATTACGATTCACGTCCTGCCGTCACCGAAACCGTAATCCCCGCGCCCGAAGGCCAACGCCTTTGGGGACGCTATGAAGCGAAGTTGAAGCCCGGCTCTTTTACAGTCGCCCTCCGGGCGATGGCAAATCCTTAGTCGTAGTATTCGAGGCCCAGGTGGGTGATCAGGTCTTCGCCCATGATGTGCCGCAGCGTATTTTTCAGCTTCATGGACTGGATGAAGAGGTCGTGTTCCGGATAAAGGCCCGGCGCCGACTGCGGTGACTTGAAGAAGAAGCTGAGCCACTCCTGGATGCCGATGTTTCTTAGTTCAGGAGTCCGCTGGGCTAAATCGAGGAAGAGGACTAAGTCGAGGGCGATGGGGGCGGCGAGGATGGAGTCGCGGCAGAGGAAGTCGACTTTGATCTGCATCGGGTAGCCGAGCCAGCCGAAGATGTCGATGTTGTCCCAGCCTTCTTTGTTGTCGCCGC
>JBAVUB010000450.1:0-3614 GCA_049696575.1 Acidobacteriaceae bacterium
AGGGCATTGGGATTCGTAGCCAGGTCGGTGTCGTTCCAGGTCACCTTGCCTTCGGTAGCGCGTGTAATAGTGGCGAGGATGCTCATCAAAGTGGTCTTGCCCGCGCCGTTGGGGCCGAGCAGGCCGAGCACGCCGGGCTTCAACTCGAGGCTGAAGCGGCGCAGCGCCCACACCTTGCCGCGATAACACTTGCCGACATTCTCGATGGATAGCTTCAACCTGGGGACCTCGTCGATTGCTGAAGGTACGGAGATGGGCGGGTGCTGGTTCCCGCGTTGGGCGACTATTCATACAACGCGGAGGAGATCGTTGAGGATCGCAACGGCCGCGTGCAGGGTGCTTTGGTCGTGAGGACTGAGGATGGCGATTTGGCGCGTCAGGGAGCGAATGCGGCGACCGCGCGCTTCGAGAAGCAGGCGCTTGCCTTTCATGGTGGCAGAGAGGTGGATGGTGCGACGATCGCTCGTGCTGGCGGCTTTTTTGACGAGGCCTTTCGCTGCGAGGGCGTTGACGATGCGGGTCATGGTGGGTGGACGAACCTGTTCCGCATCGGCGAGGTGGCCGAGGGTGATGGGGCCGGCAAAGACAATCACAGAAAGAGCGGAAAGACGGGCGGAATTGAGACCGAAGGCCGCATCGGTCTGGCGCAACCGGCGGAGCAGATGGATGGCGGCGGAGTGAAGAGACTCAGCAGTTGCTTCGGGGTCGATGCGCCTTCCAGTTGACATGAGCAGCCGGTTTTATGATAGATCATTAGCTTAGCTAATGAAATGGAGAATTCACGATGGCGAGCGATGTGCCGGCGGTTCACCTGGAAGATATCGGGCAGATTGCAGTGACGGTTGCGAATTTGGAGGAAGCGAGGACGTTTTATCGGGACGTGCTGGGGATGAAGTTCCTGTTCGATGCTGGAAGGATGGCATTCTTTCAGTGTGGAACGGTGCGGCTCCTGATCGGGGCCTCGGAACCGGGTGCGGGGAAGCCGGCGGCCGGGATGGATGGAACGATTTTGTATTATCGGGTGACGGATATCCAGGCCGTGCACGCTGCGCTCAGGGAAAAAAACGTAGAGTTCGCGCAGGAGCCGCATCTGGTGGCGCGGATGAAGAGCCACGATTTGTGGCTGGCATTTTTGAAGGATCCGGCAGGGAATGTGCTCGCGCTCATGGAAGAGAGGGCGAGACAGTAGCTCCCTTCGCGAGATCCTTTACATGAAAATTCGTAACAACGGCGCGCAGAAAGATAATCCATGCGGGATTTGCGCGCATCCTTGGTTGTGACAGCGAATCGAGGAGATTTGGGAATGCCAGCGACTGAAAACGGAATTGTGAGCGAGCGCAGTCATCACACGGTGGACGAGACGGTCGACCGGTTAAAGAGCCTTCTGCAGGCGAAGGGCGTGAAGCTGTTTGCGCTGGTGGATCACAGTGGCGAAGCGGCGAAGGCCGGGATCGAGATGCGACCGACGAAGCTGCTGATCTTCGGAAATCCGGCTGGAGGAACGCCGGTCATGCTCGCGGCTCCGAGCATCGCCATCGATTTGCCGCTCAAAATTCTGGTATGGGAAGACGGCGATGGTGTGGTGTGGCTCTCGTGGAATAGTCCAGAGTATCTGCGGGACCGGCACGGCGTGCCCGCAGCGCTGGTGAAAAACATCAGCGTGGCGGAGGGACTGGCCACGCAGGCCGGAACCTGATCGTTTCAGGCTCTTTCGCGGTCACGCGCCAGGAGAACCACGAGGATCACGCCACCGAGCATGACGGTTTCTTCAAGATGTTCGGAGTTGCGGTGGAGACGGTCAAAGTCCGCGTGACGCGGGTCGGTCTTCGGGACGCTGTCGATGGCTCCGCCGGCGGCGATGCGGTCCTTCTCCATGCGGGGAATGATCGAGTACTGGGAGAAGGCAGTCAGCCCGAGCATAATGAGGGTGACGACGATGCCTACGACGATGCTGGGCCGGAAGACGCGCGTGACCATGCCGATGGCGAGGAGCACAACGATAAGGCATCCGGCGTAGAGACCTTCATGGTGCAGGACGTTGAGACATTTGGCGACGATCGTGCCGGCAG
This sequence comes from Acidobacteriaceae bacterium, assembly GCA_049696575.1. GTDB lineage: Bacteria > Acidobacteriota > Terriglobia > Terriglobales > Acidobacteriaceae > Palsa-343. The sequence goes on from JBAVUB010000450.1 coordinate 2,070, forward strand.
TGTGGGTGTCGGCGATGGTGCCGAAGGCAGCCGAAGCGGCGACGGGGAAGAAGAAGAGTCCGCCGAGCCACACGATGAGAGCCAGCCAGACCAGGGTGCGGAGCAGAGTTTTCATGCGAAACAGGGTACAGCCTGCGGGGGCCCCGGTGCTGGAAAACGGGAGACGCAGCGGGATCGGCACACGGCGAGGCCCGCGTTTCGCAAGCCTGCCGGTGAGCAGGTATAGTGGCGGGCTATGAAGAGAAACTTAGCTGTGTTGCTGTTGCTGGCGGGTGCGGGAGCGGGTCTCAGCGCGCAGACGCTGCTGGTTGCGAACCAGGCAGATCGCACGGTGAGTATCATCGACCCCGCTTCCGGACAGGAGATTGCGACGATTGACGAGGACGTGCCTGGCCAGTGGGGGCACGAGATTGCGGGATCGCCGGATGGGCATACCGCGTTTCTGCCGATCTACGGCAATTCCGGGGTGGGCAAGCCGGGCATCGACGGGCAGAAGCTGCTGGTCATCGACCTGGGATTGCAGGACGTGAAGGGTGTGATCAATTTCGGGCACGGTGTCCGGCCGCACCAACCGGTGTTCGATCCCGCGCACGGGCTGCTGTACGTGACCACGGAGCTGGACGACGCGATCACGGTGATCGATCCGCAGACCCTGCAGATCGTGGACAAGATTCCCACGGGGCAGAAAGAGTCGCACATGCTGGTGCTGTCCCACGACGGCAAGATGGGTTACACGGCGAACGTGGGACCCGGCTCGGTTTCTGTGCTGGACATGATGGGGCGCAAGACGGTAGCTGTGATTCCGGTTGCGGGTGAGGTGCAGAGGATTGCGATTTCCCACGATGACAAGCTCGTGTTCACCTCGGATGTGCAGAAGCCACGGCTGGCGGTGATCGACACGGCGGCGAAACAGGTGAAGACGTGGGTCGATCTGCCTGGCATGGGCTACGGAGGCGCGGCGACGCCGGATGGAAAGTGGCTGTTGCTCGCCATTCCTGCGAAGAACGAAGTGGCGGTGATCGATGTGGGAACGTTGCAGGTTGCGCGTACGGTGAATGTCGCAGCGGATCCGCAGGAGATTCTGATTCGGCCCGACGGCCAGGTCGCCTATGTATCGTGCGAAGGCACCGGACAAGTGGCGGCGATCGACCTGGCGGCATGGAAGGTCGAGAAACTAATCAACGCCGGCAAAGGCGCGGATGGGCTGGGGTGGTCGCCGAAGGCTGCGAGGCAATAGCTAAAAGCGATCAGCGCTGCGGGGCGCCGTAAACGCTGGGGCGGCCGATGAGCCGCTCAATGCGTTTCGCGATGGGCGGATGCGTCGAGAAAAGATTCGCGAAGTCGCCGCGGCTGAGCAGCGGCTGCACGATGAACAGATGCGCAGTCGAAGGCGAGCCCGGCATGGGCATGCGTTTCGAGTAGGCATCGAGCTTTTCCAGAGCGCTGGCCAGCGCGTAAGGATTGCCGGTAATGTGGGCGCCGGTGGCGTCGGCTTCATATTCGCGTGAGCGAGAGACCGCAAGCTGGATCAGCATGGCGGCAATG
>JBAVUB010000451.1:0-2886 GCA_049696575.1 Acidobacteriaceae bacterium
GTCCCACCTCGCGCGACTTCTCCAGCACGTAGATGTTTTCCTTCGAAAGCATCTCGTCGACGCCCGAAGTATTGTGCTCGTCGATCAGCTGCGCCAGTCGCAGCGCGCACGCCATCCCCGCCGGCCCCCCGCCGACGATCACCACGTCCGCCTCCATCTGCGGACGCTCAATTCCCTCGATTGGTTTACGAAAAACAGTCATACGAGACCGATTATCCTTAACAGCCGGAACGATGCGTCTGTGGGTTCCCCGGGGTTCGATTCTGAGACCCAAAATTGCGCGAAGCGCCTCGCCCGTTCTTAGCCAACCGGCCTTTAGCCGACCGTGCATCGACGAACCGGTTCACCGCCGCAACCGCCCAGCTACCAGCTACCAGCTACAGGCTACAGGCTGCCCTTCGCCTTCTTAATCTCCTCCGTCAGCGCAGGCACCACCTGGAACAAATCCCCCACCACGCCCACATCCGCAATCTCAAAAATCGGCGCTTCCGGATCCTTATTAATCGCCACAATCGTCCGCGAGCCCTTCATCCCCACAATGTGCTGGATCGCCCCGCTCACTCCCAGCGCGATATACAGCTTCGGCGCAACCGTTTGCCCCGACGATCCAATCTGCCGTTCCAGCGGCAGCCATCCGTTGTCGCAGATGGGACGCGACGCCGCCACCTCGCCGCCCAGCGCCGCCGCCAGGTTCTCCGCCAGCGGCATATTTTTCTGCTCCTTGATCCCGCGCCCCACCGCGACGATCACTTCCGCCTGCGACAGATCGACCGTCTGCTTCGCTTCCTGAAACACCTCATGCGGAATCACGCGCGCCGGCGTATCTGCCACAGCCGCCGTTACATTTTCCACCGCCGCCGAACCCGCCGCAGCCTGATCCCCGCGAAACGCCCCAATCTGGATCGTCGCCATCCACGGCGCATCCCCGCCAAACGACACATCCGCCGCAAATTTCCCCTGAAACATCTGCCGCGTGAACTGCAGCGTCCCGTTTGAATACTTGTACCCCGTCGCGTCCGAAATCAGCGTCCGATCCAGCCGCAGCGCCAGCCGTGGCGCAAAATCCCGCACCTGATACGTGTGCGGAAACAGCACCAGCTTCGGTTGCTTTTCCTGAACGAACGCCCTCAGCGCATGCACGTACGCGTCCGACGTGTACGCCGCCAGCGCCGCGCCCTCCAGCGCAGTGACCTTCGCAACCGCCTTGCCGGCAATTTCCTGTGCCAGCGCCGCAACCCCGCTGCCCGGCAGCACCACCTCCACCGCCCAGCCGGTTTCCTTCGCAATCGCCTGCGCCGCTGCAATGGTTTCAAACGAAACCCGGTTCAGCTTCCCGTCCCGCTGCTCCGCAACAACAAGAATCATGTCCGCCATACACACGTTAGGGGAGCCGCAGCTCCCCTCTATCCTTATGAAGTTTTCAGGCTTTCCGGTGCCTTGTTTCGCCCAACGGCGCTAATCTCGCACGGGCCTCTTTCTATTCCCTGTTGCCTGTTGCCTACTCCCTGCACTTTCAGTACTCGTGCACCCGCCCCCGCCGCAAATACGTTCCATAAATCCCGAACACCACCGCCACCACGCCACACAGCAAGTTGTAATAGAACATCGGATGCACCCAGCCTGGCGAATACTGCAAATCCTGCCCCGTCCACACCAGCAGCAGCACCGCAAAGAACGCGAACTGCCCTGACAGCACCTGATAAACCAGCCCCCATTGCCGCCGCTTATCCAGATTCTCCACCTGCGCCGGGCTCAGGTTCCGTTCTTCTGCTGGAATGCTCATGTTCGCCATCGTCGCTTCTCTCTCCTTCGTCAATTGCCCCAATTATAGCTGCGCTGTTCCACGCGTTCTTGATCCTGGTTTCCTATTCCCTATTCCCTATTGCCTATTCCCTGCCTCTACAACACCCGCGCCTCGTTCCTCAGATACTCCACCAGCTGCTTCGCCGCTTCGCCCGCCGGAGCCTCGATCTTCCGCGTCTTCTTCTGGCTCCCCGGCACATACAGCTTCTCAATCTTCTGCACATGCTTTGACAGCTTGCCCTCGACCTCCGCCCAGGCCACCTTCCGCATCGGCTTTGTCTTTGCCTGTTTGATGCCGATCAGCGTCGCGTACCGGAGCTTGTTGATCCCGCTCTGAATCGTCAGCACCGCCGGCAGGGTCATTTCAATGTGCTGATAATGCCACGCCTCCAGTTCCCGCTTCAACTTCAGCCCCGTCTCCGTTTTTTCAATCCCGATAATGATCGTCGCGTGCGGAATCCCCAGAATCTCCGCCAGCAGCACACCCGTCTGCGCCGCCCCGAAGTCGTCGGACTGCAACCCCGTCACGATCAGGTCGAAATTCTCTCCCTCAATCGCCGCCGCAATCGCCCGCGCCGTGTTCGCCGCATCCATCTGCGCAAACCGGTCGTCTTCCAGATGAATCGCCCGATCCGCGCCTTTCGCCAGCGCCTCCCGCAGCACCTGCTGCGATCGCGCCGGCCCCGCCGTGATCACCGCGACTTCCCCGCCGTGCTTTTCCTTCTGGCGCAGCGCCTCTTCCAGCGCGTAGGCATCTGGCTCGTTCGTCTCCCACGAGACGTCGTCCCGGATCCACGTTCCCGTCTCGTGCAGCCGCAGCGGCGCGTCCTTCTGCGGAACCTGCTTGATGCAAACCAGAATCTTCATCGCGAAGGCAAAGTATATCGGACCGCTCGCGTGCCAAGCCACCATCGAAGCAGAATAGCCTCGCTGAACAGCGAGTTCAGACCGGCTCACACGCGTCAATCAGGCACAATTCGCGCGAAGTGCGGAGCCTGCCCTGAGCAAGTCGCCGAAGGCAACGCGCCGAATGGGCCTGGACGGCTAGTCCTGAGGCGGTACGGTCAGCTTCTTCCTGGGCGC
>JBAVUB010000452.1:0-4613 GCA_049696575.1 Acidobacteriaceae bacterium
GGGGAATCGAGGAATTGCTCATAAAACCCGCGAAGGGCCTGCGTCGAATCAAAGGTGGAAGCCACAGCAAACAAGTTCTGGCGGCGAAGCCACTCGTCGGCGATATTCGCAAACGCCGAGAAGATACGCGATACCTGGGAAGGCTGGTCCAGCCTGGCGTCGAAGTCCTGAGTGATAACCTGAAGCGCAAGATTGAAGTGGCTGAGAACGGCATTACAGCCGCGAAAGACGCTTCGACGCAGGGACATTCTGTTACATGATTGTATAACAGCAAGTCCGATGGAAAGAGTTGAGCGGGCTACGCAGAGCACCGGGAGCGGATGGGCGGCGGTGTTTTTGTGTCGATCAGAAGGTCCGCGGGGCGTTCAGCTCGAAGCTTGCTCCAGTTCAGTCAGAGGATTTCTTATCGTGTTGACCGAGGATTACAAAGCAAAACAGGGACGAGTGCTGGTGACAGGGGCGGCGGGATTTCTGGGATCGCATCTTTGCGATGCGCTGGTAGCCGAGGGGCACAGCGTGGTCGGCGTGGATAATTTTTGCACGGGTAGGGCGGCGAATCTCGAGCATTTGAAGGACGAGAGCCGCTTTTCAGTGGTGGAGCGGGATATTTGCGTTCCGTTCGATCTGGGTCCGGTGGATTTTGTTTTCAACTTTGCGTCGCCGGCGAGCCCGGTCGATTACATGCGGCTGGGGATTGAGACGCTGCGGGTGGGTTCGGAGGGGACGAAGAACGCGCTCGAGATTGCGAGGAAATACGGGGCGGGGTTTCTGCATGCTTCGACGTCGGAGTGTTACGGCGATCCGACGGTGCATCCGCAGCCGGAGAGCTACTGGGGGCACGTGAATCCGATCGGGCCGCGCTCGGTGTACGACGAGGCGAAGCGCTTCTCGGAGGCTCTGGTGATGGGGTATCACCGCTACTACAAGGTGGACACGCGGCTGGTGCGTATTTTCAACACCTACGGTCCGAGGCTGCAGAGCAGCGACGGGCGAGTGATTTCGAACCTGATGACGCAGGCGCTCCATGGCGAGGACCTTACCATTTATGGCGATGGGAGCCAGACGCGCAGCTTCTGCTACGTCTCCGATGAGGTGGAGGGGATTCTGCGGCTATCGCGAGCGGATGAGCATCTGCCGGTGAACATTGGGAATCCGGTGGAGTGGACGATTCTGGAGTGCGCGCGGGAGATTCTGGAGGTGACGGGGTCGAAGAGCAAAATTCGGTTCGAGCCGCTGCCGCAGGACGACCCGGTGCAGCGGCGGCCGGACATCACGAAGGCGAAGCGGCTGCTGGGGTGGGAACCGAAGATCGATCTGAGGACGGGGTTGAAGCTGTGTTTGGAGTATTTTCGGCAATCGGTGGAGCGGGGAGAGAAGGCGACGCTGGCGATCAGTTCTCAGGCGCAGGTTCGCTGAGGCCCAAAGGACGATTCCCGGCAGCGCGAGTGACCGCAGTGTTTTATTTCGGGACATGGGCGGTCCGACCATTGCGAGGATGTCGGCTGTCGCGGGCGGCGATGCGGGGAAGTCCCTGATATATTAAGAAGCTGGATCAGTAGCAGGGCCTTGGTTTGGGCGTCGATCCGAAGATCTGAGAGAGCTGAAAGGACAGTGGAATTGTGCTGATGATTCGTCTGGCGCGCGTGGGCGCGCGCAAACAACCGTATTATCGCGTGGTCGTGATCGAAAAGGACCGCGCCCGGAACGGGCGTTCGGTGGAGGTGGTAGGCACTTATAATCCGCGAACGAGCCCGGCATCCATCGATTTGAAGCTTGAACGGATTGAGTACTGGAAGGGCAAAGGGGCTCAGCCATCGGACAGGGTGGCGAAGCTGCTCCGCTCCGGTGCTGCGCCAACCGGGCAGTCCGCAATGCCGGCAAGCAGCGTGCCGAGCGAGACGGATGCCACGTCTGCCGCCTGAACCAGCCAGAATTCGGAGGGGTCGCCTGCTCGTCTGATCCAGGAACCTCCCCAAAGTTACTTTTGCAACCTCCGGGGTGAGAAAGTCTGCGGATTGTTCTTTTGTCCGTCGCAGCCTTACGGTAGTATCCGCGATAGCCCCGGAAGATGAACGACTGTGTCTTCCCAATGGGGGGCAAGATGACCCAGACGACAGAGAAACCCGATGACATGCGGGAGCTGGTAACACAAATTGCGCGAGCGTTGGTGGACATTCCCGAGGCTGTAGTTGTTGAAGCGGTGGAACGAGACGAGAGCACAGTGCTGCGGCTCCGGGTTGCGCCCACAGACGTGGGGAAAGTGATCGGGAAGCAGGGGCGCACGGCGCGTTCGGTGAGGACGATTTTGGGAGCGGTCAGCATGAAGCACCATCATCGCTACACACTGGACATCCTCGAAGAGGACCACCAGGGAGCGGCCGTCAACGAGGAGTAGCGAGAGCGGGAAGGAATGGCGTCCCCCCGTCGAGCGATCTCACGCCGACCTCGGCAGTACGCCGGGCCCGATACGCCGGTATCGAGCGCGGTGAAGAGGCCAGCTATGCAGGCAACCTCGTCCTCCGTGCAGGGGGAAGGGAATTCGGCTGCGCGTGCGCGGCCTCCGTGGGTGCTGGTGGCGAGGCTGGTTCGGCCGCACGGCCGGCGGGGCGAGCTGGTTGCCGAAGTCCTGACGGATTTTCCGGAGAAATTCCACGAGCGGACGCGGTTGTTTCTGATCCCGCCGGAGCGGATCGGTTCGCGAATGCGCGAGATTGAGCTGGAGAATTTCTGGTTTCTGCGCAGCCGCATCGTGCTGAAGTTTGCGGGCATCGATTCCATCAATGAGGCAGAGGCGCTGCGCGGGTTCGCGGTGGCGATTCCGGCTGCGGAGCGGACTCCGCTGGACGCTGGCGCTGTTTACGTCAGCGATCTGGTGGGATGCCGGGTGATCGACCTGAATCGGGATAGCGCCGAGGTGGGGACCATCGTCGACGTGGATCGCGAATCGTCGAGCACGGAGCTGCTGGTGGTGCGGCGGGGCGGTCGTCGCGAGGGCGGGGAGCTGCTGATCCCGTTTGTTGCGGAGTATGTGATCCGCGTGGACGCGGCGAACCGGCTGCTGGAAATGCGGCTGCCGGAGGGGCTGCTGGAGATCAATGCTCCGATGACGGAAGAGGAGAAGCGAGAGGCCGGAGGCGGCCGGTAATTCCTTTTCGGCGTGAACCACGGCTCGGTTTGGATTCGGAATTCACCTCCCATTCACCTGATATTCACGCTCGGGGGCATCTAGCTCTACGCACTTTTCGATAACAGGAGGAAAAGAGCGTGGGCATCAATCGCAGAGAATTTCTTCGTGGCGCGGCGGGGGCGGCGGCGTCGTCAGCGGCATTGGTGGGGATCGAGGCAAACGCGGCGCCGGGCGAGGCGCAGGAGCTGCCGGCACCGTCGGCTTCGCAGATCGAGCACATCGTGGTGGTGATGATGGAGAACCGCAGCTTCGACCATTTCCTGGGATGGCTGCCGGGGGCGCGCGGGAGGCAGGCGGGGCTGAGCTATCTGGACAGCGAGGGCGAGGCGCATCCGACATGGCGGCTGACGACCTGGGTGGGGTGCTCGCATCCGGATCCGGACCACTCGTACGCGGGCGGGCGCAGCGAATACGACGACGGGAAGATGGACGGGTGGCTGCGGACGACGACCAACGACGCTTTCTGCATCGGGTATTACGAAGAGGCGGATCTGCCGTTCTTCAGCGCGGCGGCGCGGAATTTCACGACGCTGGACAACTATTTTGCGTCGATTCTGTCGTCTACGTTTCCGAACCGGGTTTTTCAGCACGCGGCGCAGACGGACCGTTTGTCGAACACGTTTGACATTTCGACGCTGCCGACCATCTGGGACAATCTGGCGGCGGCGGGGATCAGCAACAAGTACTACTTCTCCAATGTGCCGTTTCTGGCGCTGTGGGGCGACAAGTACATCGGGATTTCGGCGTTGTATGAGCAGTTCCTGATCGACGCAGCGACGGGAAAGCTGCCCGCGGTTTCGTTTCTCGATCCGAAGTACACGATTCTGGATGACGGGGAAGGCAACGACGACCATCCGCACGCCGATGTGCGTGCCGGGGAGGCGTTTCTGAGCCAGGTTTACCAGGCCGTGACCAGCGGGCCGGGGTGGAAGAACACGGTGCTGATCATCAACCGCGATGAGTGGGGCGGGTTTTACGATACGATTGTGCCGCCGCGGGTGATTGCGCCGAACGATCTGGACACGGATCTGGTGGACGGCAAGGCGCTGCTGGGGTGCCGGGTGCCGACGCTGGTGATTTCTCCGTGGACGCAGGGCAATCCGGCGAGGCCGCGCATCGACTCGGGTCTGTACGACCACGCCTCGGTGCTGAAGCTGATCGAATGGCGCTACAACCTGCCGCCGCTGACGGCGCGGGACGCATCGAATGAGATAGCGAACCTGGTTCATGCATTGAATTTCAAGAGCCCGAATTATTCGGTTCCCCCGCTACCCATGGTGACGGCACCGATTCCGACGCCATGCGGACTGTTCGAGCTGGGCAGCGAGGTCGATAACGAGAGCTACGATTTCAACGTGCTGAAGAACTCAGATCTGACGACGGGGTGGACGCTGCCGTAAGAGAGAGCTGGGAGCAGGGAGCAAGG
>JBAVUB010000453.1:0-4835 GCA_049696575.1 Acidobacteriaceae bacterium
GCGCGATGGAGTTCGGAGGGCGCCTCACCTTCTGAGCTGCTGAGCTAAAACAAGACGAAAAGCGGAGGGGCGACCCTCCGCTTTCGCTTTTGTCTGCCACTTCGGAATTCCACAGGATGGAACGAAAGTGGGATCGATGATTCCCTTGCCCGGTCTTGCCTTTTTGGGCAAGCGCGGGTAAAAAGGGTTTCCTGGGCCGCTCAAAGGGAATCTTCTTAGTCAATATTTCTGGTTTTGCCAGGCAACCTAAATCCCACTCAAGGAATCCCCCTTTCCAATGATTGCCGACATCCTGCTGGTGGACGATAACTGCATTCAGGCGACCACCAGAAAAGCTATTCTGGCCCGCGCGGGCGGGAACGTCGCTGTTGCGTGCGATGGAAGACAGGCTCTTGCCATGCTCGATCAGGCGGGCACGCTGCGGCCCGTGGGGCTGGTGGTCACCGACCACCTGATGCCGGGGATGAACGGCCCGCAGTTTGTAGCCGAGCTGAGGACGAAATTTCCTGACCTGCCGGTCGTGGTGTTGAGCGGCCTGGCGGAAGCCGAGGATGAATACGGCGATCTCGACGTCATCTTCCGCGTGAAGCCCTTTCCCCCGGATGAACTGCTGTCGCTGGTGCGGTCGCTGCTGATGCAGCCCATGGGCCGAACGGCCTAAAAACAGGGTGCAGGGTTACAGGGAACTGGTTGCAATCGGCTGGACGATTGCCCTGGCTGCCGCATCGCCGTTGTCAGCGTTCCTGTGATCTGCAACCTGGACCCTGAGACCTGTAACCCGCCTCTGTGAGATTTGTCACAGCGCCCCCGCGCCGCGTCACGTGAAGATCAGAATGTTCCGCGGTTGGCGCGGGCCGTCGCTGATCCCCTGAAAGTGCGACAATCAGAAGGTCGATCCCTATGCCTGCATTTGGCAGTTTTGCACTTCTCGTCGCGCTCGCTCTGAGCGGGTACAACCTGCTGGCAGGAGCGGTGGCGCTGCGCCAGCTGGCCACTGGCAGGCGGGGCGGCATTTCCCCCGAGAAACTTGCGGAGACGGCACGGCGGGCCGGCATCGCCAGCTTCTTCGCGACGGCCTGCGCGGCGTTTGCGCTGGTTTGGGCAGCCTTCACCAACGACTTTTCGGTCGCGTACATCACCGAGCATTCGAATCGCGCCCTGCCGGCGGCCTACAAGTTTGCGGCGCTGTGGTCCGGGCAGGAGGGATCGCTGCTGCTGTGGGCGTTCCTGCTTTCCGCGTATGGCTTTGTCCTGCGCGCGCGCCACAAGGTCGACGTCAAGCTCACAGCCTATGCCTCGACGATCCTGGCGGGCATCCAGGTCTTCTTCCTGCTGCTGGTGAATGTGGCGGCGACGCCGTTTTCGCTGGTCACGGGCGCGGTGCCTGCGGATGGAAACGGGCTGAACCCGTTACTGCAGTATCCGGAGATGGTGATTCACCCGCCCATGCTGTACCTCGGCTATGTGGGATTCAGCGTGCCGTTCGCCTTTGCGCTGGGCGCGCTCATGATGCGCTATCCGGGTGAGAAATGGATCCACATCACGCGCCGCTGGACCATGGTGACGTGGCTGTTCCTGACCGTGGGTATCTTCCTCGGCATGCACTGGGCGTACTCGGTGCTGGGCTGGGGCGGCTACTGGGGCTGGGATCCGGTGGAGAACGCTTCGCTGATGCCATGGCTGACCGGCACGGCCTTCCTGCACTCGGTCATGATGCAGGAGAAGCGCGGCATGATGAAGAGCTGGAACGTGTGGCTGATCTTCTCCACGTTCATGCTGGCTATTTTGGGCACGCTGCTGACACGGTCGGGGCTGGTGAGCTCCGTCCACGCCTTCGCGCAATCGGCCATCGGGACGTGGTTCTGGGTCTTTCTCGTCATCACGCTGGCGGTGTGCACGTTCACGTACATTCTGCAGCGCGATCACCTGAAGACCGAGCACAAGCTGGAATCGCTGGTCTCGCGCGAATCGAGCTTCCTGTTTAACAATCTCGTCCTGCTGGCCGCGTGCTTCACGGTGCTGTGGGGAACGCTGTTCCCGGTGCTGTCGGAATACGTGCAGGGCAATCGCGTGACGGTGAGCGCGCCCTTCTACAACCGCGTAGCCGTGCCCATCGGCGTCTTCCTCCTGTTCCTCACCGGCATTGGCCCGCTGCTCGCGTGGCGCTCGACGTCGATGCGCAGTATCCGCAAGAACTTCGTGCTGCCGGCGACCGTCGGGCTGGTGGTGGCCATCGCGATCATTCCCCTGGGTGTGCATCCGTGGACGATCTTCACGACGGATGAGCAGGGCGCGTTCTACGCGTGGATCACGTTTGCCATGGCGGCCGCTGTACTGACGGCGATCTTCGCGGAATTTTTCCGCGGCGGGCGGGTGATCCAGCAGAAGTCGGGGCAAAATCTGCTGGCCTCCATGGTCGAGCTGACGCGGCGCAACACGCGGCGGTACGGCGGGTACATCGTTCACTTCGGGATTGTGCTGATCTTTATCGGGATCAGCGGGCAGGCGTTCAACCAGAGTCACGAGCAGACGATGAACTACAAGCAGAGCTTCATGCTCGGGCCATATCGGGTGGAGTGCCTGGACTATTCGCAGGATTCGAATCCGAATTACGACACTGAATTTGCGCTGCTGAATGTCTACCGCGGCGATCATCTGGTGACGAAGCTGGCGCCGGAGTTGCGCGTGTACGCGGTGAACCAGCAGCCTTCGACCATTGTCGCGAACCATTCGACGCTGGTGGCGGACCTGTATGTGATTTACGCCGGCAAGGATCCAGCCACGGGCCAACCGGTGATCAAGGCGTTCCTGAATCCGCTGGTGGCGTGGATCTGGATTGGGCTGATCGTGACCATCCTCGGCACAGGGATAGCGCTGGCGCCGAACCTGAGTGCGGCGATTGCGGCGCAGCGGCATCGCGTGACCGCCCCGGTAGAGGCGGTTCCCGCGGGAAGGGCAGGTGACTGATGCGGAAGCTTACCCGATTCGCGCTGTTGCCGCTGCTGATCGTTCTGGGCGTGGCCACGCTGGGCTCGGCGGATACCGAGTCCCGCTACAACGATTTAGGCCACAAGATGATGTGCGTCTGCGGATGCAGCCAGATTCTCATTGAGTGCAATCACGTGGGCTGTCCGGATTCGGATCGCATGCTGGCTGAGCTGCGCTCGGCGATTGCTGCCGGTGGCACCAACGATGCGATCCTCGCGGCCTTCCAGGATAAATATGGGCCGACGGTCCTGGCTGCCCCGATGCTGACGAAATTCAACATCGTCGCGTGGGTTGTGCCGCCGGCGCTGCTGGTGCTGGGTCTGGCCGGAACGTTCATGCTGGTGAAGAAATGGCGGCTGCGAGCAGCAACCATGCCGGTCGTCGAGGATGATGCCGTGTCGCGCGAGCTGCGCGAGCGGATTCGCAAGGAGACGGAAGTATGAACATGACGACCATTGCCTGCGGCTTGCTGGCGATCGCCGCGTTCCTGTTTGTCTTCTGGCCGGAGAAGAACGTGGAGGCGCAGCACCACAAAACGCGGCTCGAATATCTGCGCGAGCGCAGAGAAGTGCTCTTCGACAATCTGCGCGACCTGAATTTCGAGTATCGCTCCGGGAAGTATCCGGAAGAGGATTATGCGTCGCAGCGGGCCATGCTGGAAAACGAAGCGGCCGAGACAGTCGCTGAGATCGATCTGCTGGAGTCGGACGCCTTCGCCCCGCAGCACGGCTGAATTCTGAAGAAGACGGGAACCCCATGAAGCTGATTTCTCAATTTGCGCTTTTTGCCGCCGTGGCTCTGCCGCTCTCGCTAAGTGCGGCCACGATTTCCGGCACCGTGACCGACCGGACCACCGACAAGCCCGCCGCCGGCGACACAGCCGTGCTGCTGGACCTGCAGCAGGGCATGCAGGAATCGGCGCGGACGACGATTGATGCGAAGGGGCACTATTCCTTCGACGTGCCGGACAACGCCGGCATGCACTTGGTGCAGGTGGAGCACCAGAAAGCTTCGTATTACGGGCCGGTGCCACCGAGCACAAGCGTCGTGAATATCGACGTCTTCGACGTGGCGCCCAAAGTGGATGGGCTGCACCTCTATGCCGACGTCTCCCGCATGGAAACCGATCCGCAGGGACTGAGCGTGACGGAAAGCTACTTCATCCGCAACGAGTCGAAGCCGCCGAAGACGCAGCTCAGCACGCATAGCTTCGAGTTTTATCTGCCGCAGGATGCTGTGCTGGAGGGCGCGACGGCGACCGGGCCGGGCGGGATGGCGGTGTCGAACTCGCCGGTGCCCATGGGCGACAAGGGGCACTACGCATTTATTTTTCCGCTGCGTCCGGGCGAGACGCGATTTCAGATTGGCTATCGAATGCCCTACACCGGAAGCGCGACGCTGCATGCGCGCGTGACCCTGCCCGCGGAGAACATTGCCGTGATGCTGCCGAAGAGCATGAGCTTCGACGGCGGAAAGAGTTTTCAGGCCCTGGGCGGCGAGGCAAGCGGCCCGGGAACGCAAACCTGGCTGGCCAACAATGTGCCGGCGGAGACGCCGATGGCGTTCACCGTATCCGGCACAGGATCGATGCCGCGGGAGCAGCAGCAGAATCCTCAGGGCGGACAGCCGCAGGGTGCCCCGGGGATGGGTATGCCCACGGACCAGGGAGCGCAGGGCGGACAGGATCAGACAGGAGCGCAGACTGGCGGTCCGGGCGGCGGCGTGGCGGGCGCGGTCCCGATCGGGACACCCGATCCGCTGCAGAAGTACAAGTGGTACATCCTGAGCGGGCTGGGACTGGCGCTGGTGGTCGTAGCGGCGTTTATGCTGCGCGCCAAGCCCGGACA
>JBAVUB010000454.1:0-3485 GCA_049696575.1 Acidobacteriaceae bacterium
CTCCATCTCCAGCGCCCGCTGGTTCGCCCGCGCTTCAGCGTCCTTCGCGGCATCTTCCAGCTTGTACCCGCGGTGCACCTGCGCCTCGTGCTCTCTCTCCCGGCCCTCCACCTGTTCCGCTCCCGCGTCGATGCTGGCGGTCAGCGCTGCAATCTCGGCGTCCAGCACCGCATGTTGCGCATCCATCTGCGCAATCTTGCTGGCCAGAACAACCTTCAGCTTCTCGCGCATCTCATCGCGCAGCCGCGCATAGCGTTCCGCCTTCGCAGCCTGCCGCTTCAGCGACCCCATCTGCCGCGTCACTTCCTCGAAAATGTCGTTCACCCGCGCCAGATTCTGTTTCGCCTGCTCCAGCCGCAGTTCCGCCAGCCGCTTCTTCGTCTTGAAGCGCGTAATCCCCGCCGCCTCTTCGATAATCGCTCGCCGATCGTGCGGCCGCGAGCTCAGTAGTTGCCCAATCCGCTCCTGCCCGATAATCGCGTACGACTCCGGCCCCAGACCGGTCCCCATGAAGATGTCCTGAATATCCCGCAGCCGGCACAGCTTCCCGTTCAGCAAATATTCGCTGTCCCCGGTGCGAAATAGCCGCCGCGTCACCACCATCTCGCCCTTCTGTGGCGTGCGGTTAAACTTCCTCCGGCGAATCTTCAGCACCACCTGCGGAACCGGACCCTCCTGCGCGCCCTCCGCCGGACCGGCACTCTCCAACTCCGCCGATTCCGAAGCCTCGGCATCGACGCCCTGCGCCGCTCCAGAATCCGGCCCATCCAGCAACACCCCCGGCTGCGTCTCCGCAATAATCTCCTCGACCTCCGCTGCCCGTTCCGCGCGCAGCTTCTCCTCGTCCCAGTCCGGATTCGCCTCGTCGATCACCACTTCCGGCTCGCCGAGCAGCGGCCCCTCATACGCGTCAGGATCGACCAGCGTCAACGACACTTCCGCCATCCCCAGCGGCTTCCGCTCGCGCGTCCCGGCGAAAATCACGTCCTCCATCTTGCCGCCGCGCAGGCTCTTGGCGCTTTGCTCGCCCAGAACCCAGCTCACCGCGTCCAGAATGTTGGATTTGCCGCACCCGTTCGGCCCCACCACGATCGCGATCCCCTGGCCGGGAAGCTGCACATCCGTGCGGTCGGAAAACGACTTAAAGCCCAGAATCTGAATCTTCTTCAGCTTCAGCATGGGGATTGCTCACTCCTGAACATAAGAGGAAAAAGACGGTTCGAGCCGATAGGTACCACTGTAGCGCCCGCTTCCAGCCCGGTCAACAGACTCACCCCAACATCTTGTGGATAAGGAAGGCCAAACCCAACTATTAGGCACCGTTGTCGTTTTGCCGGGCTTCGACGCTGACTCGAACACGCGGAGATTGCCAGATGAATTAACGGTAGCCCCCGTTTCCAGCCCTGGCAAGTGAAATTGCGCCCCACCCGGCACCAACAGCGCTTCCACGCCAACGCCCTGCCGTCCCCCTTCCGGGACAGGCCCTTCTCCTTCTTTTGAACCCTCAAAGTCTTCGGTGGTGTCGAGAATAGCCCCTTCCCTGCCTTGCCCGTTTCGCCTGTGATGACGATCCACCCCGGCGTGTCGGGTATTCTGAACGAAGGAGCGCAAATCATGCCAACTCTTGATTGGTCTCAATGCCCTGCCGTGGAGAGCATTCCTGGCAAGGTCAGCGGCGCCTGGGTATTTCGGGATACTCGCCTGCCCGTTGCGACCGTCATCGAGAACCTTGAGGATCTAAGCGTCGAAGAAGTGATGGAACAATTCGACGTGACGCGGGAGCAGATCACGGCAGTCCTGGATTTTGTAGCCCGGAGCCTCAACGCCTCAGCGCCGGAGCAACATCCCGTCCCGGTCGATGCTCCCTCTTTTTGACCACGGAACGCCAAATGGTCTCGCCGGAGCCCTCCCCGGCCACACGATCATCACGGCCCAATCCAGAGGTTGGGACACGCTCAACAACGGCGCGTTGCTAAATGCCGCCGAAGACGCGACAGTCGATCTCCTGCTAACGACCGACAGAAGAATTCGCTATCGGCAGAACCTTGTCGGACGAAAAATTGCCCTTGTTGTTTTGACTGGCACCACGAAATGGTCACATGTCAGATTGCACCTTGAACGTGTCGTCGCCGTGGTGAATGCAGCCACACCGGGCAGCTATACCGAGGTGGAAATTCCGTTCGACTGAGCAAGGAGGCGCATTTATGCGAAGGTTGCGGTGATCGGATCAGGACCGTCCTTTTCGCCGGCCCTTCCTTAGAAAACCATCCTCCTAATTGATTGCACTCCTCACTCCGGGCGCATCACAACTAAGCCGAATGCCGACGGATTCCAACTGGTTCGGACCGCATGAGACCAAAATGACAAAAGTGAATCCCAGGTCGCCTTTGCGGCCTCTCTGCGTCCATGGAATTATCTGATTCCAATCGCATGCCACGCCTGCAACATGGAATCGTCGCACTCGCTGTACTGCTCGCCGCCTGCGAGGCCGCGTCCGCCCAAGGGTCTCGCCCAGCCGAACACTTCGTCAGCGCAAACCCAAAAACCGTCGTCCTCACCGTCCTCGACCAAAATGGTGTCATCGTCCCCGCCGCCCAGGTCACCATCGAGGAACCCGCCCAACCTCCCCTTCTCATCACCACCGACTACGCCGGACGCTGCTCCTGGATACCCCGCCAACCACAGCCCTACAAGCTCCGCATTGAAAAGCCAGGCTTCTACCAATCCACCGCCGACAACATCGACCCCACGCAGAAGACCCTCCGCATTGCGCTCGCCCGCGTCGAGCTCATCCAGCAGCAGGTCGACGTCCATGCCTCCGCGCCCGGCATCGACACCGAGCAGGTCTCCGATCAGCAGGCCATGAACGTTCCTGAAATCGTCAACGTTCCCTTCCCCACCAACATCGATATCCGCAATCTCCTGCCCTTCACCCCCGGCGTCATCGCCGACTCTTCCGGCCAGGTCCACGTCGCCGGCGGCGAAACCTGGATGACCCTCGATACCCTCGACGGCTTCGACATCCGCTCTCCCGTCTTCGGCACCCTCGACCTCCGCGTCAGCACCGACGCAGTCCGCTCCGTCGATACAGAAACCACCCGCTACCCCGTCCAGTACGGGCGCGCAACCGGCGGCGTCATCACTTTCACCACCGGCATGGGCGACAACAAATTCCGCTACGACGCCACCGACTTCATCCCTTCCTTCCGCAATCAGAATGGCATCCGCTTCGACACTTTCGAGCCCCGCATCACCGTCTCCGGCCCCATCCTCCCCAGCAAACTCTGGTTCTTCGAAGCCCTCGACACCCAGTACAGCGACATCTATATTCCCGAGCTGCCCTCCAACGCCGACACCGATCATCTGATCCGCGGCAGCAATCTTCTTAAATTCCAGGCCAACCTCGGATCCCGCAACAGCCTCAGCACCGCTCTGCTCGCCAACGACTACCACTCGCCCTACGAAGGCATCTCCGCGCTCGCGCC
>JBAVUB010000455.1:0-5187 GCA_049696575.1 Acidobacteriaceae bacterium
TGGTCATCAGGCTGATGATCACCGTGAGAACGAAGTTAACGGTGAACGCGATGATCGCCTGATAGAAATTCAGAGCCATGGCGCTCGGATAGACGTGAACCACGTGCAGCCAGCCGCCGTGAATGCCGGTCGCGGTAGCTACGGGGACGGTGAGTCCATGGTGCAGCACCGCGGCCAGCGTGCCGCTCACCAGTCCGACAAACGCGGCGTGCCCGGTCGACCGTTTCCAGAACATCCCCAGCAGGAAGGTCGCAAACAGCGGCGCGTTCACGATGGAAAACACCAGCTGCAGCGTATCCATAATGTTGTTGAAGCCCAGCACCACATAGGCGGTGGCCATCGAAATCAGAATCCCCACCACCGTGGTCCATCGCCCCATCTTCAGATAGTGTGCGTCGCTCGCGCCTTTGTGGATGTAGGACTGGTACAGATCGAACGTCCACACCGTATTAAACGCGGTCACGTTGCCGGCCATGCCGGACATGAAGCTCGCGAGCAGCGCGGTCAGTCCGAGCCCGAGAATACCCGTGGGGAAGTAGTGCAGAAGCATGTTCGGAATCGCAAGGTCGTAGTCGAGCACCGGCTGGCCGTCCGTATCGAGCATCACCTTGCCCGTAACCGGATCGACCTTCGCCGGAATCAGCCCACGCCCGGCGCTCAGATTCTCCGAGCCGCTGGTGGTTGCCGTCATCCCGACCGGAACGCCCTGGCTCATCACGTGGCGCGTCACCATCGGCGTGCCGATGGCGATCAGCCCCGGCAAAATAACCAGGAACGGGAAAAACATCTTGGGAACAGCAGCAATCAGCGGCACGCGCCGGGCCGATTCTTCAGAGTTGGCAGCCATCGCCGTCTGGATAACCAGGAAGTCCGTACACCAGTACCCGAAAGAGAGAACGAACCCGAGGCCCGCGACCAACCCGAACCAGTCCACGCCCAGAGGATTCGTGTGCGCGCTGCCCATGCCCTGCCACGAATGCGTGTACGCCGAGGGCAGCGTAGCTTTCAATCCGCTCCAGCCGCCGACGTTTTTCAGCCCCACCCAAACCAGCGGCAGGAATCCCGCAACGATGAGGAAAAACTGAAGAACCTCGTTGTAAATCGCGCTGGTGAGTCCGCCCAGAAAAATGTAGCAAAGCACAATGACCGCGGAAAGAATGATGGCGAAGTGGAAAATCCATTCCACCGGCAGCCCGAGGTGAATAAAAAGCTTGTCGAAAATGTGCAGCGTCTGGATCAGCCGCGCCATTGCATACATCGAAATCCCGGAAGAAAAAACCGTCATCAGCGCGAAGGAGCACGCGTTCCAGGCCCGCGTCTTTTCGTCGAACCGCAGCCGCAGAAATTCCGGCACCGATCGCGCTTTCGAGCCGTAGTAGAACGGCATCATAAACACGCCGACAAAAATCATGGCCGGAATGGCGCCGATCCAGTAAAAGTGGCTCGTCACGATCCCGTACTTCGCCCCCGAAGCCCCCATCCCGATGACTTCCTGAGCGCCGAGGTTCGCCGAGATAAAAGCCAGCCCGCAGATCCACGCCGGCAGCGAGCGCCCCGCCTGCAGGAAGTCCTTGCTGGTTTTCATGAACCGTTTCAGTGCGAAGCCAATGCCCAGCACAAAAACGAAGTACAGCAGCATGATCAGCCAGTCGATCGTCGTCAGGTTCACGCGTTGCTTTCCTCAGTGGAGGATTTGGATGCCGTCGCCGCAGGCCACTGTACACGGTTGCATAGGCCAAGTCCAGATCACAAATGTCCCTTGAAATGCCCAGTGAATCGATTTAGAGCGACTGCACCGGAATCAGCGTCAGATCGTCGACCAGCCCGACTTCCTTCTGCACAAACGGCTCGGCATAACGCACGCCCGCAAGCGTTCCATAGTGCCGAGCCTCAGCAAACGTGCGCTCGCGAATCTCCTCCTCCGGCACAAAAAGCCCGCTGCCCGCCGACTGATTCGCGTACTGCGAGTGGTAAGCCATCAGCGCGCGATGCCGGTCCTCGATGAACGGCGTGATGTCCACCACGAAGCTCGGCCGAACATCGGCATAAAGGCTCGCGTACACAATCTTGAACGGCCGATGCGGCGCCGTTCCCGTTTCAATCTTCGCCAAGCCCGAGAGAAAGCAAGCCTCATACCCCAGCGTCGAAGCCGTAGCGTGGTCCGGATGCCGCGCCACCCAGTACGGAAGAATCACCACCCGCGGCCGCACCCGCCGCAGAACTCCCACCACCTTCAGCCGGTTTTCCCAGGTATTTTCGACGCGCCCGTCGGGAATATCGAGCGCCTCCCGCCATCCCGCGCCCAGGATGCGAGCCGCTTCCGTGGCCTCGGCCGCGCGTTCGGAAGCGGACCCCCGAGTCCCCGCCTCCCCCTGCGTCAAATCCAGAATCGCTGTCGAAACGCCCATGGAGTGCATGCGCAGCAACGTCCCCCCGCAGGTTTGCTCCACATCGTCGCGGTGAGCGGCGATGGCAAGAACCTCGGCGATCGCTTGTTCCGCCATCCCGCGCTGGGAGTTCCTTAGTAAATAGTGTTGTTGTTGTCCGTGCCCGCGTCCATGTACGCGCAGTCGATCGCCGTGCCCGCAATCGTCACGTTCGAATTGTCCAACGCCGCCATGTTGGTCGTGCTGTAGATATAAATCTGCCCGCCCTCCGTGGTGTACACCTTGTGCAGACCCTCGATTGCGGCCACGCCGGTTCCGTCCCCCTGATACGAATCGATGGTGGCGGTGCCCGTCGCCGTATTGAACATGGTCATGCAGCCGAACCGAACATTGGCGCCGGTTTGCGACTGCTGATAGCGCACCCCCTGGTTGCACTGCGACGATCCGATCCAGAGCGTATTGTCGTCGGCAAAAACCATGCGGTTATGCATCCCGTCACTGATCGAGTACGTCCCCGCTATCGTGTCGGCCGGCGTATTCAGAACCGTGAGATAGCCGGCAAATAGCCCGCTGGATGCCTGGTATTGCTGCCCCGCGATGTAGAGCGTATTGCCGTTGAAAATCGCGTTGGTGGCTCCGTTGGGGATCGCGATATTGCTTTGCGCCACCAGCGCGATGCCGCTGGCCCCGGTGCTGCCGGAATTGATCGACGATGCGGTGATCGGAATGGTCGTCAGCCCGGCCGTGGTGCCCCCGCATTCAGGACCGCAATCGATCACGTACGCGGTCGTGCCGTCCGGCGAGAAAACAGCCTTGATGGGATGATCGAAGGTCGCCGAAGGTCCTGTGCTCACCGGAAACACGCACCACGTCGGCAGTTTCTGCGGCTCGCAGTCCTGGGCCCCCAGGTAGTTCGGATTATTGATGGCCGCAGCCTGCTCCGCCTGCGTGAGCTGCACCACGCTGTAGACAGCGAAGCTCTGCGGAGGCGCAACGTTCACCGTCTGGCCCGCCGCCTGGGTTGCGTTCTGGATGAACACCAGAGCGATGGTGCCGCCCGGATTGACCGAGATGCCGTACGCGTTGGGCAGGTTCAGCGTCTGGCTGATGCCGTTGTTCCGGTTGACCACGCTGATGACATGACTGGCCGGATTGGCCGCGTAGAGGTAACCCAGATCGCGACTGACAAAGACGCCGTTGTACGGAACGCCTTCGGTGCTGCTGGAGAGACCGCCGGGAATCGGCACCGTGCCGCTGATCTTTTCCTGCGCGTAGCTGATCAGCGACAGGCTGCCGTCTCCTTCGCCATACACCGCCCCGGTTTGCTGCTCCGGCATGTTTTGAATCGTCAGCGGCAGTTTCCCAGAGTAGCCGTTGATCACCAGTTGTCCGGAGGACGCGTTATACGCGTGACGAATGTCGTAAAACGCATCCATGAAAGGCATCGCGCCGGTCGCGAACTCGCTGGGGTTCTGTTCGGCAATCAGCACCCGATTCAGCACCCCGCTGGGCGGCAGGTTGCGCCCGGCGAAATAGAAATTCTGGCCGCATGAACTCATCACATTGCAGACCAGGAATACCGTGCTGAGGACGGCAACAAAGTACAGGGAACTTCTCTTCTTCAAAACCTTAAAACCTCACCATGCGCGTCGCTGAAAACGATCCTGTGGGAAAGCCCAAGTATAACAGGGCAATACACACCCGCTCGTTGGACGCGGCCTCCGCCGCCAGGTGAGAGCCGCCTCGCAAAAAGCCCCGCTCCAACACCTCGCCCCCCACTGCAATCGGAGCGCCCGAGCATCCCCGTCTGCCTCTCCCTCCCTGATACCATTGAGCAGGATATCCCCGCATGACCAGCCGTCTTGAACCCATCTTTGGCCGGCGCACCGTTCTCTGCGATGGCGCCATGGGCACTTCTCTCTATGGGCGAGGCGTCTTTATCAACCGCTGTTTCGACGAGCTGAACCTCTCGCAGCCGGAACTGGTGCGGAGCGTGCACGAGGATTACCTCCAGGCCGGCGCGGAAATCATCGAGACCAACACCTTCGGCGCGAATGCCCTCCGGCTCGAGCGTTACGGATTGCGCGACAAGGTTGCGGAGATCAATCAGGCAGGCGTCAGGATCGCGCGCCAGGCCGTTCGCCAGCTGGCCGATAAGCAGGCGGGCACCGCGTACGTGGCGGGTTCCGTGGGGCCTCTGGGCGTGCATCTGGAGCCGCTGGGCAAGACCGGCCTCGATGAGGCGCGGGATACTTTCGCCGAACAGATTCGCGCGCTGGTCTCCGGTGGACCCGGCGTAGGTGTCGACTTACTCATTATCGAAACCATGCCCGCCCTGAATGAAGCGGAGCAGGCGGTATTGGCCGCGCTTGCGGCTGCCCCCGATGTCCCCGTCGTGGTCATGGTCACCGTCGATGAGGAAGCGAACTGCCTCGATGGCGCTTCCCCGGAAATTGCCGCGGCCCGCATTGCCTCCTGGGGCGTGGACGCGATGGGCTGCAACTGCAGCGTTGGCCCCGCCACCGTGCTCACCGCCATCGAGCGCATGGCAGCCGTCACCACCCTGCCCCTCATGGCCATGCCCAACGCCGGCATGCCCCGCTCCGTCGACGGCCGCAACATCTATCTCTGCTCGCCGGAATACATGGCCAGCTTTGCCCGCAAATTCACAAAAGCAGGCGTGCAGTTTATCGGCGGCTGCTGCGGAACCACGGCCCAGCATATTCGCGCCATGAAGTCGGCGCTGCGTGCCACCGAAGCGCAGGCCTCCGCCGCCCAGCGCGCGACCCGCCAGGAACCC
>JBAVUB010000456.1:0-3173 GCA_049696575.1 Acidobacteriaceae bacterium
TCTTTCCTCGCCATAAACGGTTCCCCGCAATCCACGCGGCCAACCACACCAGGATCGCCATCGTGCTCACCCCGGAGAGCGGACCCGTCGGTCGATAGAACGTCAGCAGCCGCGCCACTGCTTTCGAGCCATCTCCAGCCACGGCCAGGACGCCGAGCGCGAAACAACCCAGGCCCGCCGCCAGCATGGCCGCTCCGGCCGCGCCGTTTGCAATCGCCTCGCGCGGGGCGCTCATTTCCCGTCCTGACTCAGCGTGATCACTGGACCACCCGTAACCGGAGCTTTCTTATTGATCCAGGCTCCGAATTCCGCCGCCACGCCACCGGCCAAAAACGCCGCCAGCGCAAACCCACTCACCATCGCCCGCAGACGCCGGTGCTCCTCGCCTGCGTCTTCATACTTCATCATGACCCAGGCCACCATCGTCATCAGCATGGGAGCCATCCACGCCACATGCTCTTTCCATTCCATGCCCAGCGTGTGCCAGCCCGCCGTGTGCGGATCCGACATCAGCAGGCGCTGCGGGTACTCTGTCAGATTCGTCACTCCCGCCGGAACCGCTGCGCGATACCAGGGATAAACAAGGTAGGCTCCCGACAGAACAGCCGCCCATCCCACCATCACCATCACAATAAGAAAAATGCGCTCCCGCCGGTGGACCTGCTCCGTCACTTCTAAACTGCCCTGTGCGCCGAAAGATCGATGCAGCAGCACCAAAACGCCAAAACACGCCATCAGGAAGAACCCGCCAAACAGCATGCCGTGAATCGCCGTCACGATTTCGCGCCACGTGAACTGCATGATTGCTCACCCTCTGTGGCCCGCCGATTGAACCCATCCTGTCGGTTAGCGACAAAGATACCACGACCCTCGCTTCGCAGGCATCACGGCCGTTTTACAATCGCCTCATGAAAGCCGCGGCCACCGGGATCAAAGATCTCTACTCCGGTCTCATTCGCATTCATGTCCTGCACCATGCCTGCGAGGAGGGCATCTTCGGCCTCGGCATGATTCAGGAACTGCGGCGTCATGGCTACCGCATCGGGCCTGGCACCATCTATCCGCTCTTACACGGTATGGAGTCGCGGGGCCTCGTACGCTCCAGCCTTGCCTGGATTAACGGGCGCCGGCGCAAGGTTTACTACGGGACCCGCGCAGGACGCCAAGTATTGGCGGAGGCAAAAAGCAAAGTCCGTGAGCTGGCCAACGAAATCTTTGAGCACGACGGGAAGAAGCATCCCTGACCCGGCCCCGCGAATGCTGGACCGCCCATCAATAATCGTAAAGCGATAGAACAAACCGGCCGCCGGTTCAGGAGACCCTCTGAGCACGAAACCACCGCCGCTCCTGAAATCTCAATGCCTTTCCGGCTCTTCCTCACCCGCCTCTGCCCTCTTCCTGCCTGCCAGCCAAAGCACTCCGCCCAGAATCACCCCCGCCACCGCCATAACCTGTGCCAGTGTCACCGCACCGTCCAACAGCGGTTGCCGCGCCGCATCTCCACGCAGAAATTCGACGAAATACCGGCACACCCCGTAAAGAAACAGCCACGTCCCGGCAATCTCGCCGTTCCGTTCCGTTCCCCTGCGCACCATCCATAACAGCAACACGAAAATCCCCAGCGATGCACCCGCATCGTACAACTGCACCGGATGCAGCCTCACCCCGAGCGGCACGTGATACCACAGGTACGCCACCGCGCTGCGATACGTCACGCCCCACGGCAGCCCCGTCGGGGTGCCCCACGCCGCTCCGCCGCAGAATGCTCCAATCCGATTGACGCAAAATACCAGCGCCGCCGCCGGAGCCATCGCGTCCAGTGTCGTGATGAGCGGCAACTTCTCAGCGATCGCATACTGCACCCCCACCAGCATCCCGATCGCCGCGCCCCCCAGCGCATACCAGACGTTCGGCAGCGTGATCAGCCCCAGAAACCAGAACGGATGCTGGTGATACAGCCACGGGTGTCCGAAAATCAGCACCAGCCGCGCCGCAATGATCGCGGTCAGAATCGCCACCAGCTCCAGGTTCCACACTTTGTCCGATCGCAGCCCCATCCCCTTCGCCATCCGCACCGAAAGAATCATCGCCGCCAGCAAACCCAGCGCTGTGCAAACGCCATAGGTCGGAATCGCTACGTGGCCGAAATGGAAGAGAAGAGGATGCACGCGTCAGCGGAACTGCAAAACCTGCGAACGTGGGGAGGGGAAGAACTACCGCGCTCCCGTCACGCTCGTCCTCGCGTGCTGGGCTAAGGTACCGGCCCGCTGGGCCGTGGGGCGATGCGCCGGTGAACCCGTCCTAAGACGGTGGGAACTCTCCGCGGCTCTTTAGGCATTCCGAACTGGCGGACACTGCACACCGAGCCGATTTGTCGAGTCGAGCTCCCTGTTCAATGAATGTAGGTTCAACCAGCGTTGACCGCCCTCACCTGCTTTGCAGGCCGGTCTCTTCACTGGATGCTAACGGCATCCAGTCAACTTGGCAAGCCGGGGCCGCTCCCACCACCGAAACACCCAGCTTCCGTCTCGCTCGACGACCCGGATGCAACCCTGCAAAGCGCCTCACCGCGCCGCCCGCAACTGCGCTTGCTCGATCTTCGCCCTCACCTGATCGGCATCGAACACCGGCGAAGAGCAAGCCGTCGCCGTGCACAGAAACAGCGCCGGGCGATTCAATCGCGGATACGTCACTTGCGTCGGCAGTGGAGAGCGATCCGCGGGGTCCCGAATCTCAATCAGCTCATGCGAGGCAATCGACCGCAACGCAGCGTCATGCAGTGCAACAGCCTCCCGGCTCGACGCTGATCCCACCACCGTCACGTGAATCGGCGCCTCGGTCGCGTCCTCGTTCGCCAGCAGGATGCCCGCCGATAGCGGCTCGACCGCAATCGGCTCCGCAGCCAGATACCGCATTGCTTCGAGCCCCATCGCGTGGAAGCGTTCCTCCCCGCTGGCCAGCGCCAGCATGCTGGCAAACCGCACCAGCGCGATGTTTTCGTCGCGATCCGGATGCGGCCGAAACGCCGCGTCCGTCGCCGTCGCCGAAGTAACAAATCCGGTCCCTCGCGCCGTGGGAGCAAAATGCGCTGCGATGAACCCACCCGCAGCCGTAGCCGCCCGCAGATCCTCGCGGTCTCCCGTCACGTTATAAAGCTCGAGGAACGCCTGCCC
>JBAVUB010000457.1:0-6157 GCA_049696575.1 Acidobacteriaceae bacterium
CCGCTCACTGGAAATACAAGTCCGGCGGCTCGCCCGTCAGCGCCCGCGACGAGCAGCGCCTCGCCTGGGTCCGTCAGCTCGTCGAGTGGCAGCGCGACATGACCGACCCCAACGAGTTCCTGTCGACGCTCAAAATCGACCTGTTTCCGGAAGAGGTCTACACCTTCACGCCCAAAGGAAAAGTCGTCGTCGTTCCCCGCGACGGCACCCCCATCGACTTCGCCTATACCATCCACACCGAAGTCGGAAACACCTGCGTCGGCGCACGCGTCAACGGCCGCATGGTTCCGCTGCGCACCAAACTCCGCAACGGCGACATCGTCGAAGTCATCACCCAGAACGGCCATACTCCCAGCCGCGACTGGCTCACTTTCGTTAAGAGCCCCCGCGCCCGCAACAAGATTCGCCACTGGCTCAACGAGCACCAGCGCGAACGCGCCATCGAAATCGGCCGCAAGCTCCTCGAACGCGAAGCCCGCAAATACAAAGTCGGCCTGTCGCAGTTCGAAGAGTCGGACTACGCCCGCGTTGCCGCCGACTACAGCGTGGCCACGCCCAACGACCTGTGGTCCGCTATCGGCTTCGGCAAGTATTCCGCGCGCCAGGTCCTCAATCGCCTCGCTCCCGGCCTGATCCATCAGCCGCAGGAAGCCGAAGCCACGCCCGCCACCCCCGGCGCGGATGCAGTCCGCCGCGTAGCCGCCACCAGCGGCTCTGACTCCCTCGTGGTCGAAGGTCAGAACGAGCTGCTTGTTTATCGCGCTCGATGTTGCAACCCCATCCGCGGCGAGGAAATCATCGGCTACGTCACCCGCGGCAAGGGCGTCGCTGTCCACGCCCGCAGCTGTCCCAACGTGCAGAACCTGCTTTACGAGGCCGACCGCCGCATCTCCGTTGAGTGGGCCCGCGCCGCCGAGGATACCGCGGGCGCGAAGCAAACTTACCCCGTGCGCTTCACCGTCCATTGCGACGACCGCGCCGGCATGCTCAAAGAACTCACCGCCATCATCAGCGACGAGAACACCAACATCCGCACCATGGAAACCCATCTCGGCGATGCCGGCGACGCGCAGATCGAATTCGTCATCGACGCCGAAGACGTCCGTCACCTCACCCGCCTCGTCCAGGCCATCCGTCGCCTCCCCGGCGTCCGCGACGTCCAGCGCTCCCAGAAGCTCTAAATCTGCGCCACTGGCGGAATCACCTCCGCCGCACCCGCCTCACCGGCCTGTGGAGCCTTCTCCCTCCGCCCCACAATCCAAACCCCCGTCAGCACCAGCGCCCCTCCCACAATCTCCATCGCCGACATCCGTTCCCCAAAAATCAACCAGGCAAACACCGCCGTCATCGGCGCAATCGCCAGCCACAGGATCGACGTAACCGTTGCCGGCAAATGTCCCAACGCATACGTCAGCCCAAAATACCCGCCCACCTGGCAAAACAGACCCAGCCCCAGCAAAGCCCACCATGAACCGGCCTGCGGCACGGCCAGCGAAATATGCGCCCCCACAGCCCAGATCAGCAGCGTGACCGCGCTCGCCGTCGTCGACAGCACCAGCAGCATCGCCGCATCGACCTTCTCCCGCAGCCTTCCCGTAATCACCAGAAACAGCGCGAAGCAAACCGCCGCCAGCACCGCCAGACCATCCGCGTGCGAGCGCGAAAGAGCATGGCGCAGATCGCCCGCGACAATCAAACAACTCCCCACCAGGCTCACCAGCAGCGCCGTCCAGAACCTCCCCGACGGCAGCTTCCGCGTCAGCATCCAGGTGAAAAGCCCCACAAACAGTGGAGCAATGTTGCTCAGAAACGTCGCGTTCCCCGCCGACGTATGCATCACCGCAATGTTCCAGAACCCGACGTCGCCCGCGAAAAAAGCGCCTCCCGCAGCCGCGATCCACAACGTCCTGGCCCCCAGGCCCTGCGCCGATTTGCGAAAGAAGGGAACCAGCGGCCACAACACCAATGCCGCGATCACCATGCGATAAAACGCCGAGCTCACCCCCGGCATCCGTGCCCAGCGCACCAAGATCGCCGACCAGGAAATCGCCACGATGCCGCCGGTCAGCCCCAACAGCGCGGCAAACCTTCGTTCGGTCTGCATATGGCTAATGGTACCTGCCCCGCGGAGCGACACTGTCAGCCTCGCGTATCGCCGCGCCAACGCTGTCCCGTGATCCTATCCGCTGAACGCTATCCGCTATCCGCTGCCTTTCACCGCCCACCCTTCGCCCGCACCACCACCTCAATATTCCCCCGCGTCGCATTCGAATAAGGACACACCCGATGCGCGGAAGCCGTCAGTTCCTCCGCGCCCGCCTGATCCTGCTCCGGAATCGTCACGTCCAGCTCCACCCGCAGCGTGAACCCCTCGCCCTTGCCCTCGTCGAACGGCCCCACGCCCACGCGTGCCCGCACGCTCACCACGCCTGTCTTTTTCCCCGCCTGCTGCGCCATGTACTCCACGGCGCCGCCAAAGCAAGCAGCGTATCCCGCGCCGAACAACTGTTCGGGATTCGTCTTGTCGCCCTTCCCGCCCATCCCTGGCGGCAGCGCCAGATCCAGATCGAGCAACCCATCCGAGCTGCGCACGTGCCCATGCCGCGCACCCTCCGCCGTCACATCCGCTGTATAAAGAACCTGCATCGCGATCGAAAGCCTCCACTACCATTCTCGCCGATAACGACCGCTGGGCGGATGAGTTGTAGACCGTCAAGGCGTCAGCCTGGTCGGGAGTCCGCCAGCCAAAGAAAACACGACGGGGCAACCACAGAGAGTGGCGTCGAACGCTGAACGCTATCCGCTATCAGCTGTTTTTATTCCACCTGCCCCGACTCAATCTCCCGCAGCAGCGTCTCCAGCTCCGGCGGCAACGGCGAAGTCAGATGCACCGTCTCACCGGTCCGCGGATGCGCAAACTCCAGCTCCGCCGCGTGCAGAAAATTCCGCTCCAGCGTCAGGCAATCTGGTTCCGGATACGTTCTCTGCCGCGAAGGCATCACCGTCAGCCGCGCCGGCGCTCCATACAGCGTGTCGCCCACCACGGGATGCCCCAGCGACGCCAGATGCACCCGGATCTGGTGCGTGCGTCCGGTCTCAATCCGCACCGAAACCTGTGTGAACTGCCCAAACCGCGAGCTGATCCTTCGCATCACGGTGTAGTGCGAAACCGCCGTCCGTCCCCCGGCGCGTCGCGTGGTCATCCGCGTGCGCCGCAGCAGATCCCGCGCAATCGGCGCGTCAATCGTCCCCCGATCCTGCTTCAGATGCCCGTGCACCAGCGCGATGTACGTCTTGCGCATCTTGCGCTGCGCGAACATCCCCGCCAGCCGCGCATGCGCCGTGTCGTTCCGAGCCACGATGATCAGCCCGCTCGTCTGCTTGTCCAGCCGATGCACGATCCCCGGCCGCTGTTCGCCGCCCACCGATGAAAGCGTCTGATACCGGTGCAGCAGCGCATTCACCAACGTGCCACCTTTGCCTTCCACCGCGCCCGCCCCCCCATGCACCATCATCCCCGCGGGTTTGTCGATCACCGAAAGCTCCTCATCCTCATAAACCACCTGCAGTGGAATGTCCTCGGCAACAGCCTTCAGCGGCTTGGGCGTGGGATCGCCCAACACCTCCACAGTCTCCCCGCCTCGCAATCGATACGACGCCCGCGGAGTCGTGCCCGCAATGCGAACCTTCCCCTGCTCCAGCAGCATCTGCACGCGCTCCCGGCTCACCCCGCTCATCTGTCCCGTCAACCACGCATCCAGACGCTGCTTCGCAGCTTCCTGCGGAACCGTATAGGTAATCGTCATGGTTACGATTGACCGCTGGGCTTGCCCGGCCCGTCCAGACCCGGAATCCAGCTCGGCAGGTTCGGCGCAGGCGGCGGTGGAGGCGGCGCTGTCGATGGAACCCATCCCCGCTGTACCAGCCAGTTCCGCAGCAACGTAGGCCATGTCGAAAGCGGCACGAACGACCCGCACAATCCGCAGCCATGATTAGCGAAATCGTAAATGTGCAGTTCAGCCGGTACATGCGCCAACTGCAGCGCCCGGTAAAAATCTTCGCTGTTCGCCACCGGCACCGTCGGGTCATTCGTCGTCGCGAACAGAAACGTCCCCGGCGTCTCCGCCGTCACTGCCCGCTGATTCGAGTAGCGCCGCTCCAGTGCCGGATCCACCACCGGCCCCAGCAGATTCATCCGCGACCCGGCATGCGCTTCCGGCAGCTCCATGCTGATCACCGGATACGACAGCACCATGAAATCCGGCCGGCAGCTTTCCGCATCCGTTGGGTCGGGCGTCTTCACCGCAACCGTGTCCGCATCGCAATGCGTTCCCAGCGTCGACGCCAGATGCCCACCCGCCGAAAATCCCCACACGCCCAGCCGGTGAGGATCGATGCCGTACTCCGCCGCATGCGCGCGAATCAGCCGCATCGCCCGCTGGCCGTCCTCGATCGGCACAGGGAAGTGGTACGGTGCGACGCGGTAATCCAGCACGAACGCCGGAATCCCCTGGGCGTTCAGCCATGCCGCGATTTGCACGCCCTCGTGCCCAATCGCCACATGTTGATAGCCCCCGCCCGGAATCACCAGCACACCTGTGCTCGTTGAACGCGCCGCCGGCAGGAACGGATAGAGCCGGGGCTTGTCCGCCTCCGTCTCTCCCAGCGCATCCGGCGCGCCATGCGGCCACAGGAATACCGGCTGCGGTATGCCCGCGGGCAACTGTGCCAGCAACGATAAAGAAGCCACCATCAAGAGCGAAAAAACATGCACTCGCCACTTCATTGCGATCAGTATATGCAGCCCAACACTGCCCCGGCGATCACACCTTCCCGGCGCAGATGACACAGGTCATCGCACCTGCGCCGCTCGACCCCTCCGCCGCCGATTCGTCGCCGCGCCATTCCTCGCCCAGCGTCGGCGCAGAACCCTCAGCGGCCCGCGAGCGCCCGGCTCAGCGGCCCGTTTACACCATGGTCGCCCTGATCGCCCCCGCTCTTGTCGGCGTCTTTGTCTTTCCCCCACGTCCAGTACATGCCCACGTACGCGTAGTTCTCCGTCTGCCCCGCGACAGAATGTCCGTAACAAAACAAAAACTGCTCGTTAGGATTGTGCTTGAAGTGGTAGACCCCGCCCACATCGATCAGCGTCGAAGCCTGCGTCTGCGGCGCAGCGATGCCTTCCCCGCCGTGCGCGAATACTTCGCCGCCAAACTCCAGGCGTTCGCCGAAGGTGTATTTCAGCAAAAACCCGCCATAAGGAAAGTTATGGTACCCGGTCTGTGGAACCACGGTTTCCCCAGCTCCTCCGTCCAGCAGCCAGTTTCCGAAATTCTTTTGCAGCCACAGCGGCAGCCGGTACCATACCTTCCCCACTCCCAGCCCCTTCGCGTAGCTCCCCGTCGGCATCTCGAACATCGTGAACGTGCCAATCTGCGGTACGTACTTGCTCTCCTTGATGTACGCGATCTTCGCGCCAAGCTCCGTATCCGTCAGCCCGAATTCTGTCGGGCCCTGGCCGGCACCCTCTGCCGCGTACGCGGGATGGTTCAGCGGCGCCGCAACTCCCCACGGCAGAATCGCGTGCAGCTGCACCCGCGGAATCGCGCCCCAGTTGAGCTCGAACGCCGGACCCGCCGAATCCATCTCCACCGGTGTCCCGTCCGCTGATCCGAAAATATAAAACTCATAATGATGCAGATCCACCGGCACCGGATCGTCGGTTTGATACGGAGGACCCTGCGCCCACGCGGGCATCGCCACCCACGCCAGCAGGAGAAACGCGCAGCCCCAGGCGTAACGCTTGCAGTCCAGCTTCATCGTTGATCCCGGTTCACGTCTGATAGATTCCGGCTGTCATCGAGGCCGGCTTACTTTCCCAGCAGCAAATCTTCAAAAGGTGGAAACGTCAGCAACATCCCAAGCGCCAGCAGCACAAACGCGGCCCCACCCACCTTCCCAACGGCCACCGTCTTTCCTCGCCATAAACGGTTCCCCGCAATCCACGCGGCCAACCACACCAGGATCGCCATCGTGCTCACCCCGGAGAGCGGACCCGTCGGCCGATAGAACGTCAACAGCTTCGCCACCGCTTTCGATCCGTCTCCTGCCACAGCCAGCACGCCGAGCGCAAAACAACCCAGGCCCGCCGCCAGCA
>JBAVUB010000458.1:0-3195 GCA_049696575.1 Acidobacteriaceae bacterium
GCCACCGCCGGCGACCTCAGCCACCGCACCGCCCGCGCCATCGCCTGGCTCCGCGCCCACTACGCTAAACCGCTGCACATGGAAGAACTCGCCTCCGTCGCGCGCATGGGCGTCTCCACCCTCCACCATCAGTTCCGTGCACTAACCGCCATGAGCCCGCTCCAGTATCAGAAGCGCCTCCGCCTTCAGTCCGCCCGCCAGCGCATGCTCATGGACGGCATCGACGCCACCAGCGCCGCCTACGAAGTCGGCTACGAAAGTGTCAGCCAGTTCAACCGCGAGTACAGCCGCTTCTTCGGCCAGCCTCCCACGCGCGACGTCAAATCCCTCCGCGACGCCAAAGTCGTCTCCATCAACGCCGCGTAACGCCGCCTCATCGCGTTCGAGCGCCTCACTCCATTTGCTAACCGCCCGCCCAAAAGGTAGTCTTACTCGGTAACCGATAGGAGACTGCGTGAGCAAGCCTTCCGAACTCGTCCAGGGCACCCTCGACATGCTCCTTCTCAA
The DNA here is from genome assembly GCA_049696575.1 of Acidobacteriaceae bacterium. GTDB lineage: Bacteria > Acidobacteriota > Terriglobia > Terriglobales > Acidobacteriaceae > Palsa-343. The sequence goes on from JBAVUB010000458.1 coordinate 508, forward strand.
AATCCTCGCCCTCGAGCCCCTCAACGGCTGGGCCATCAGCCTCCGCCTCAAACAAATTTCTGCCGACGTCCTCGGCGTCAGCGTTGGCTCCCTCTATCCAGCCCTTCATAAACTCGAACAGCGCGGCTGGATCCGCGCCCAATGGCGATCCAGCGCCAACAATCGTCGCGCCCGCTATTACTCCCTCACCCGCCTTGGCCGCAAGCAGCTCGAAAAAGAAGCCGCCGCCTGGAACCGCCTCTCCGGCGCCATCTCCGCCATTGTGAATCTCACCGAGGCCTGACCATGACCTGGCTCTATACTCTCCGCCTCCGCTGGCTCTCCCTCTTCCGCCGCAACCACCTCGACCACGAAATCGACGACGAGCTGCGCGATCACCTCGACCAGCAAATCGCCACCAACCTCGCCGCCGGCATGTCCCCCGAACAGGCCCGCACCCAGGCCCTCCGCGCCATCGGCGGCATCACTCAGGTCAAAGAGCACTGTGTCGAAGCCCATCGCTTCAACGCCACCGAAAATCTCGCCCAGAATTTGCGCTTCGGCCTTCGCCAGCTTCTCCGCAATCCCGGATTCTCCGCCCTCGCCATCTTCTGCCTCATCCTCGGCATCGGTGCCAACGCCTCCGTCTTCAGCTGGCTTGAAGGCATCCTCTTCCGCCCCTATCCTGCCGTCGCCCACCAGGAGCGCCTAGTCGCCCTCGCCGGAACCTCCCGCAGCGAGTCCAGGCCCACCGAAATTTCCTGGCCCGACTTTCAGACCCTGCGCCAGAGCTGCACCCAGTGCGACGCCCTCTTCGTTAGCAAAATCACCTCCAGCACCCTCAATATCGGAGCCCGCGCCGAAGTCACCATCGGCAGCATCGTCTCCGCCAATTATTTCGACGCCATTGGTGTTCGCCCCACTCTCGGCCGCGCCTTCGATCTCACCGACGATACCGGCAGCAACGCCCATCCCGTCGTCGTCATCAGCGACCAACTCTGGCATCGCCGCTTCAACGCCGATCCGAACATAATCGGAAAAGTGCAGCGCCTCAACAACGTTCCCCACACCATCATCGGAGTCGCCCCACCCGGCTTCTACGGAACCTTCGTCGGCTTCTCCACAACCAATGTCGTCGAGACCAGCGTTTCGCTCGTTGCTGCCGGATACGACGCTCCCCGCGCCCGCGACTTTCAGGACAACCTCATCGACCGCGTCCGCGACCTGCCCGGCGTCGACTCCGCCGCCTTCGCCCGTCTCTCTCCGCTCGGATACGGCTCTTATTCCTCCACGCCCATCGCCGTCGATGGCTACGACGTCCCGATCGAGGATCAGCCCACCGTCGAATACAACCAGGTCAGTCCCGGCTACTTTGCTACCCTCGGCATCCCGCTCGTCTCCGGCCGCGAATTCACCCGCAACGACAACGAGAAAGCCCCGCTCGTCGCCATCGTGAATCGCACCATGGCCCAGCGCTTCTGGCGCGGTCAGGACCCCATCGGCCGCCGCGTCAAAATCAAAAACGGCTGGGCCCGCGTCGTCGCCGTCGCCGCCGATTCCAAAGTCGAAAGCATGCGCGAAGACCCCACCCCCTTCTTCTACGTCCCCCTCCGTCAGGATTTTGTCCGAGCCCCCATCCTCTATCTCCGCACCACCCAGCCTCTGCCGGCCGCGGCCGCCGCGCTCCTCCAGCAGGTCCACGCCCTCGACGCCAACCTCGCGCTCTACGAACTCACCACTCTCCAGCAGCAGGTCAATCGCTCCACCTCGCCGCAACTCGTCGCCGTTACGCTGGTCGCGCTCCTCTCTTCGCTCGCGGTCATTCTCGCCGCCGTCGGCCTCTATGGCGTCATCTCCTATTCCGTCGCGCAGAGCACCCGCGAGCTGGGTCTGCGCATGGCGCTCGGAGCCAATGCCTCTCGCCTCCTGCGCATGGTCATCGCCCGCGGCCTCCGCTTAACCGCCGCCGGTATCCTACTCGGCGTCGCGGCGGGATTCGCCCTCACCCGCCTCCTGGGCAACATCCTTTTCAACGTAAGCCCCCACGACCCCACTGCCTTCGCCTCGGCACTCATCATGATGACCCTCATCACCCTCGCCGCCTGCTTACTCCCCGCCTGGCGCGCGACCCGCGTCGACCCCACCCAGGTCCTGCGCAGCTGATTTCCGCGAAACCGATCCTCTGCTGCTGAGAAACTCGCATTTATATCGGGCATCAACATCGGGGCATCACACCCCATCCCCTTAACGTTGCGAAACTGCGATAAAGAATCAGGGCCCGGCTTACATCCCGCCAAAAAAAACCGCTGCGAGCGGCCAGGTTCACCCCACAGCAAGCAGCGTATGCTCGCGCCGTATGCTGCCCACACAACAAAATGCCAGCCTCCAACCCTTCAGTACTGCTCCCGAGACCAAAATGGAACGCCACCCGCACGCCCATTCCGCTTTCCCAAGCCAGTGACAAGCGCAAGGGTCGGTCTTCGTCAGTCGCGCCAGGGGTTCGAGCGAAAGAGATTCGAAACCCGGTAGTATCGTGGACGCTGCCGCGGAGGCAAGACCATGACTATCTCCCGAACCAACAAAATCCTGCCGCTCCTGACCATCCTGCTTCTCTCCCCGTCGTTCGTCCGCGCAGAAACCGTCCCCGGCCTCGGCTCAGCCACCTTCCCGACTTCGACGCACTCCGCACCCGCGGCCCGCGAATTCATG
>JBAVUB010000459.1:0-2944 GCA_049696575.1 Acidobacteriaceae bacterium
CTTCCTGGGTGCTGGTGTTGCGCCACAGGATGCTGGCTCGGCCGCTGCCGTCGTAGTCGCCGACGCCCTGAATGACCCAGGCCGAAGAGACGGAGCTGACGGCACCGCCGCTGGTCAGCGTGGTTCCGTTGACGAACCAGAGGTAGACCTGACCGGTGGTGCTGTTGCGCCACAGGACGTCACTCGTACCATTGCCATCGAAATCACCGACGCCCTGAATGACCCAGTCCGAGGTGACGTTGCCGAGGCTTGCACCGGTGGTCAGCGTGGTACCGTTCATCAGCCAGAGGTAGACCTGGCCATTGGTGCTGTTCCGCCACAGAATGTCAGCCTTGCCATCGCCGTTGAAATCGCCGATACCCTGAATGACCCAGTCCGAGGAAACGGAGCTGACGGCTCCGCCGCCATTCATGGTCGTTCCATTCATGAGCCAGAGGTAGACCTGGCCAGTGCTGCTGTTTTGCCACAGAATGTCGGCTTTGCCGTCGCCGTTGAAGTCGCCAATGCCCTTGATGACCCAGTCGGAGGAGACGACGCCAAGGGCCCCGCCGCTCGTCACATTGCTGCCGTTCATGAGCCAGACGTAGACTTGCCCGGTCGTGGAGTTGCGCCACAGAATGTCGGCGTAGCCATCCCCATTGAAATCGCCAACGCCCTGAATGACCCAGTCCGAGGTGGGGCTGCCGGCAGCGCCGCCGCCCGTGTTCGTGATCCCGTTCATGAACCACTCGTAGACCTGCTCAGAGCTGGTGTTGCGCCACAGGATGTCACTCCTGCAGTCGCCGTTGAAGTCGCCCACGGCGGCGAACGACTGCGGATTCGGATTGGGATTCGGGTTGGATACGGCGCAGGGGTAGTTTTTCTGCACGGAACCGGCATCGGTTGAGCCTGCGGTGCAGCTCGCATCGAGGGGAAGCCCGCGCTGATCGACGGTAAGAGGAGCGCCATTTACGTCAAGAGCGCCGGCGGTGGTCCCGCCGCAGAGCGCCGCACTGCCCGATTGAGGCACGATGGTCTCTGTGAACCCGCCATAGTAGCCGAGTGGCGAGAGGTTCAATGTGGATGGCGCCGTGATGTTGCCATGCCCGTCTCCCGTGGCGGGGCAACCGGTCCCGTTCACCGCGTTGTTGCTGTAGCACTCCTGGGTACCTGCCGAATCGCCCGAGTTGCCCACGATACTGTCAGTGACGGTCAGGGTACCGGCGTTGTTGAGAGCGCCGCCCTCGCCAGCCGCGGCGGTGTTGTTCCAGAAGGTGCTGTCGTGAATGGTCAGCGTGCTGCCGTTGTCGTTAAAAATGCCGCCACTGCCGGCACTGGCGCCGTTGGTTCCAGCAGAATTATTAGCAAATGTGCTGTCGCTGATGGTCAGAGTGACCGGCGTGTAGGTGTAAACCGCGCTGCCTATCCAGGCGGTGTTCCCTGAGAAGGTGCTTTGGTAGATCGTAGCCGGCGAGCCGATGGCGTAGAGGCCGCCCGCGATGCCGCCGGCGGAAGCAGGGCTGGTGTTATTGGAGAAGGTGCTGCCGGTTACGGTAAGCGCGCCAGCCGCGAGGACTCCGCCGCCGCCTTTCGCCGCGGAGTTGCCGGTAATGACCATGTTGTTCAAGGTCAGGCTGACATTGGCGTAAGCATAAACGCCGGCGCCGTAGCCTGGGTCGCAGGCGCAGCCGCCGGTGGCGTTGACGAAGCCGTTGGCGACGGTGAAATTCTGCAATATGGCGGATCCGTTTTGAACCAGGAACACCTGGTACAGACCATTGCCGGAAACCGTGAGCACGCCCGCGCCTGGACCGTTCAAGGTGACGGAGTTCGTCGTGGCTATCGGGTGAATGGTGGAGGCGGTGCTGGTCAGAGTGATGGTCCCAGCCACGCCGGTCATGTCGACGATGGCTGAATTCGTGGTGTCGGCATTGACAGCAGCAATCGCGTCACGCAGAGAGCAAGTTCCGCTGCCACCCGGATTGTTGGCCGGGCAATTGGCCGCTGTACCCGTGCCAGGATCGGTCGTCACCGTGACGGTAAAGGTATCAGTCGCCGCAGCCGCGTTGACAGGCGCGAGAAAGAGAGGCGCGAGCCAGATGAGATTGGCGAAGAGGAATGTCAGGATGCGGAATGGCGACAACCGGGAAGAAACGACAGGCAACATACACTGAACCTCGCTGAAGTCGAATCGTGCTCTGCGACAGGACCCCACTCGAGGCCCCTTCTGCGCACGGACTAACTGCATTTTCTGACCAGGGTCGATAAATCACGGGACCGGCAAAAGAACCGCAGAAGAACCGGTCCGGCACAATCGTGGTCTGTTCACGATAGAAGGGAAACAGGGGTTGGTCAATGCCTCTTTGGAATACTCTTTGGTGGGACGAGTGCTAGTTGGTTCCAAACCCTAAGTTTCACTTATGATGACGTTTACAATCCGCAAGTGGAGGTTCTCGGCGACCCGACGATTGCCTTTTTCCTGAGCCTCGGGTTTCGGCGAACCTGGAGCAGCGAGCATCCCGGATCTGCCAGCAGCGTACACCCACTTATTCCCGCGCTTTTGTTAAGTATTTGATTTAAAGGAGGCCGCCAGCAGGTCGCGCCCAGCACACCCCACCCCCCGCTTTCTTGTTAAGTGTTTGAAAACAAGTTGGTTATGGACTCCCTTCGGGGTTAAGTAGTTGAAAATGAGTCAGTTCCTTCACGCTCGTGAGTTGATCATCCAGACTCGTGAAGCGCTGATGATTGAAAGCTCAGCGTTTAGAGTTCGGAATTCAGAGTTTGGAACAAGCCGGACGCGTACGAGGGTTGACAGCAGCAAAAACGGCTCGCGCGATGCGCACATCTTTCTGATCGGGCCGAAATTTTTTCTTTGCCCCTATTATCAGGATACCAAGCCCAGCGATAAAAGACGCCAAAATTCTTTGAGGGTATTGTGGTGGAAGCCTTGTGGAATGAGGGACAA
>JBAVUB010000460.1:0-1541 GCA_049696575.1 Acidobacteriaceae bacterium
AAGCTTCGGCAGCTCGTTCGTGGTCGAAATACAGCGCTGGTCGATCGCGCCCATGATCGGGTGCGGACCGGCCGTCTCAAAACTCATCGCGGGCGTGCCGTCGCCAAAGCGGAACTCGATGCGCCAGCGGCTGGCCGCGGCAGGGTCGTGCCAGAGGAAGGTGGGCGGGGTGATGTCGGGCGGAAAAATGGACCGGTTCAGCGGGTAGTCGATGGCGATGGGCTGGGACGCCGTTTCGGCGGCAAGAACTTCCGGTTGCGGGCCGCGACGGATGCCAGGAAGCATGATCAGGGTGACGGCAGCGGCCGCGATGACCATAACGGTATCGATATCAGTTTTCCTCAACGCCGACCCCTTTTCGTTTCTTCGAGCTGAATTGAGGTTTTGGGGAATCGGCGGCTTGGCGCGTACGGCCGCGTTCAATCGCCTCTTCGTTGGGGATTGTTGGCCTTCGCAAACAGCTTTGTCAAGCAGGATTCCCCGACCCGTCCAGCGCACCGCGGTCATGGACCCAGGAGCATCGCGGCAAATTACTGGGTTGGATGGAGCGGCTGCTGGACGCTCTGGAACATGGCGATGGCCTCGATTTCCACCAGCAGTTCCGGCCGGCACAGTTTGGCCTCGATGCCCGTCGACGCGGGCAAGGGGTCGAGCCCCTGCTCCCGGTAGAACGCGGTCCGCTCCTCGTTAAAAGCCTCATAATCGCGGTCGATATCGCGCAGATAACAGCTGGTGCGAACGACATCGTGCCAGGTGCAGCCTTCACTGGCCAGCAATCCGGTAATGTTCGCGAAGGTGCGCCGCGCTTGCGCTCGGAGGTCGCCGATGTGCACGCTCTTGCCGTTCTCGTCGATGGAGGCGGTCCCGGAGATGAGCAGAATCGTGAGACCGTTCAGATCGATGCGCATCCCGCGCGAGAAGGAACTGGGTTTGGCGTAACTCCAGGCCTCATTCAGCATGCGATGATTCGTGATCGCCTGTTTTTTGACTGGAGCCTGAGCGAGGGTTTCGAGCATTTCCTTCGTCGTATTCACAGGAGCTTCTCCTCCGGGCTTCTGCTGGCGCTGCGGAGAAGGATATCGATACCATCCCACAGGCCGCAAGCGTAGAATGATCGGGTTCCGGACGTAACAACGCCCGGCGCATTCTGATTCTCCTTCGAGGAAAACGCAATGCGCCCGTTCTGCCTTGCTCTTCTCTTCACGGTCTTCTCCGTCGCGTCCCTGCAGGCAAAGGTCGTCGTCTTTTCAGAGCCCGGCTTTCCGGTGGTCGACAGCCAGCCCATCGGCCAAGCCACACTCACGGCGGCGCTGGGGCCGGACGCCGTCATTGCCGGCATCGACGCCCTCGGCCATGGCGACGCTCTTCGCGACGCGGATCTCCTCGTGCTGCCTTACGGCTCAGCCGTCCCCACCGAAGCATGGACCAGCATCGACGCGTATCTGCGTGCGGGCGGCAACCTCCTCGTCCTCGGCGGCCAGCCGCTGCACGTTCCGGTCGCAGGCCATGCGGGCGCGTTCACCCAGGAAGCGCCGCAGGAC
>JBAVUB010000461.1:0-2467 GCA_049696575.1 Acidobacteriaceae bacterium
GTGCGACGCCGCTCCTCACCCGCGACGCCATCTTCCGCATGAAGGCCTCCGGCCTGTCGCGCCTCGCTGTGAGCCTCGACGGCTCCATTCCCGCCATTCACGACTCCATCCGCGGCATCCCCGGCACATGGGAGCGCACCGTCCAGGCCATCCAGTGGGCCAACGAGGCGCAGCTGCCCATCCAGGTCCACACCGTCGTCAGCCGCCTCAACATTGCTGACCTCGACCATCTCGCCCTCCTCCTCACCCAAAAGCAAATCGTCATGTGGAGTTTCTTCTTCCTCGTGCCTGTCGGCCGCGGCAAGACGGACGACCTCCTGACCGGCCAGGAATTCGAAGACGTCTTCGCCAAAATGTGGGACCTGACCAAGCGCGTCCCCTTCGCCATCAAAACCACGGAAGCGATGCACTACCGTCGCTATCTCATCCAGCAGCGGATGAAAGAAAACCGTCCCACCACCGGCGTTCACGACGACGCCGGCGCTCGCCCCACCTCGCAGCCGACCCGTCACCCAGGCTGGACCGTCACCTCCAGTCATCCCGGCCAGGGTTCCGAAGCGAAGGCGGTCGGCTGGGCCACCAAGCGCGTCAACGACGGGCGCGGCTTCGTCTTCATCTCGCACATCGGCAAAGTCTTCCCCAGCGGATTCCTCCCCATCGAAGGCGGCGACCTGCACAACGACACGCTCGCCCACATCTACCAGGAATCGCCCATCTTCGTGAAGCTCCGCGACTCCGGCCAGCTCCACGGTAAGTGCGGCGCCTGCGAATTTCGCAACATCTGCGGCGGATCCCGTGCACGCGCCTACGCCGTCACCGGCGATGTTCTGGCCGAGGAGCCCTGCTGCATCTATCAGCCCCGCGGCTACCACCCTGACCCGAATCAGAAAGATTCTTCCCCAACTTGCGACGCTCATGATCTGATTCAGTTAGAGGTTGCTCATTCTTGAAACGAATCGCCATCGTCGGCGGCGGCATCGCCGGCCTCAGCGCCGCGTGGTCCCTTGAAAAAGCCCGTCGCGCCGGGCAGCCTCTCGAATATCGCCTCTATGAAGCGGCCGGCCGCCTCGGCGGCGTCATCTCGTCGGAAACCATCGACGGCTGCGTCGTCGAAGGCGGACCCGATTCCTTCCTCACCGAAAAACCGGCCGCCGCTGCGCTCTGCCGCGAACTAGGGATCGCTGATCAGCTTCTTGCTTCCAACGACCGCCAGCGCAAAACCTACATCGTCGTCAGGAACCGCCTCATCCCGCTGCCGGACGGCCTGATGTTCATGGTCCCGACCAAGCTTTTGCCTACCGCCTTCACGCGGCTCTTCTCCTGGTCGACCAAACTCCGCATGGCGCGCGAATATCTTTTCCCGCCCGAGCCCGCAATCGCAGACGAATCCGTCGCCGAGATGACCCGCCGCCACTTCGGCCAGGAAACCGTCGACCGCCTCGTCTCGCCCTTGCTGTCGGGCGTTTACGGCGGAGATGCCTCGCAGCTCAGCGTGCGCGCCGTCCTACCCCGCATGGCTACCATGGAGCAGCAGCATCGCAGTCTCACCCGCGCCATGCTCGCCGCTCGTAAAACTCCCGCCCCGCCCTCAACAACTCCCAGAATACCCGGCGCTTCCCGTTCCCTCTTCACCACCCTGCGCGGCGGCATGCGGCTGATGACCGACGCCATCGCTGCTCAGCTCCAGCCCGGATCGATCCACGTCAGCTCCCCCGTCCATTCACTCGCGCGCCCCGCGCACGATCCACGCCGTGAGCGCCTGCACATTCCGCAGGACACCGGCTGGCTGATCGAAACCGCTTTCGGCCAGGAACGATTCGATGGCGTCATCCTCGCTCTCTCGGCGTGGGCCTCCGCAGGCCTGCTGCACCCGATCGACGCACCACTGGCCGACGCACTCGCCGGGGTTCCTTACAGTTCGTCCATCACTGTCACTATGGGATTCAACCGAGCCGATCTCGCCAACCTTCCGCCTGGCTTCGGCTTTCTCGTCCCCGTCAAAGAAGGACGCAGCATGCTCGCCTGCACCTTCGTGCACGCCAAGTTCGCCGGTCGCACGCCGTCCGATAAAGGTGTTCTCCGCTGCTTCCTCGGCGGCTCCGGCAACGAGCATCTGCTCGACGAGACCGACGCCCACCTCACCGGCATTGTCCGCAAAGAGCTATCAGAGATCCTCAGCCTCACAGCAACGCCGAACTTCGTCCGCATCTCCCGTTCGCGCCACGCTATGGCCCAGTACGGCGTGGGCCATCTCGAGCGCATGCAGGTTGTCCGCGACACCGTCGCCACGCTGCCCGGCCTCGCCCTCGCCGGCAACGCCTACCAGGGCATCGGCGTCCCCGACTGCATCCGCACCGGCCAGGAAGCCGCTGAGTCCATCCTGCGCACGCTGCAGCAGGAAGAGCCCGCCGCCGCAACCGCCTGAGGATCGCTCGCCCTTTTGCTGCTCCTCACTGACCGCTTTTCG
>JBAVUB010000462.1:0-11438 GCA_049696575.1 Acidobacteriaceae bacterium
GACGCGAACCTTCCGCATCTCACGCTCGCGCAGGCGGAGCAATTGGCGATTCGCAACAATCCGCGGGTCAGCGTCGGCAAGTTGCTGGCCCTTGCTCAGCATGAAATGACCCGCGAGACGAGATCCGCTGAGCTGCCGACCGCGAATGCCGCTGCGACCGCCGTGCAGGCCGAAGAAGCAGGCCGTCTCTCCGCCGGATCGCTCACCGCTTCGCGCCTGCTGCAGCACGTGGGCGGTGGCGGCAACTTCACCCAGCTCATTTACGATTTCGGCCACACGCACAACCTGGTGCTCTCGCGGAAGCTGGAAGAGAAGGCCAGCAACGCCAGCGCGCTCGCGACCACCGAGGAAATCGTTCTCGCCGCCGATCAGGCCTTCTATGACGCGCTGACCGCCCAGGCCGAGCTCAATGTCGCAAAGCAGACCGTCACCACTCGCCAGACCACGGAGAGCCAGGTGTCCGAAATGACGCACAACAAACTCAAATCCACGCTCGATCTCAGTTTCGCGGACGTGGATTTGTCCGAGGGCCAGCTTCTCCAGCTCGACGCGCAGAACAACGCCGACGCGGCTATGGCTGTTCTCGATGCGGTTCTCGGCCTCGACCACGACGTCCGCTACGCACTGGTTGAAGATCCCGCTCCGCCGCAGCCGCCACCGGCGACTGCCGGCCCGCTGATCCAGACCGCTCTCCAGCAGCGGCCCGATCTGCAGTCGCTGACCTACGATTCGCAGTCCGCGCAGAAGTTCGCACGGGCGGAATGGGATCAGCTTCTGCCTTCGGTGAGCGCCGCCGGAACTGCCGGCATCGTCCCGGTTCATCCGGGCACGTATTACATCACCAACTGGTGGGGCGCGATCGGGGGCAACATCAACATTCCCATCTTCAATGGCTTTCTCTACACGTCGGAGGCGAAAGAGGCAAAGTATCGGGCTCAGGCGGCCGAGGAAAACAGCCGTGATCTGCGCGACCGGATCGTCCGCGACGTGCGCACCTCCTGGCTGCAGGCGACGATGGGCTGGCAGCGCATGAACGTGACCGCACAGCTGGTGAAAGAAGCGAACCTCGCTATGGATCTGGCGCAGACCCGCTACAAACTCGGCCTCAGTTCGATTGTGGAACTAAGCCAGGCGCAGCTGCAGCAAACCACAGCGCAGATTCAGGACACGAGCGCGCGCTATCAGTACCGGCTATCGCTGTCCACGCTGAATTACGAGACTGGTACAGCGCCGTAAAACAGGCAACAGGCAGTAGGCAACAGGCAATGCAACAGGCAAAGCCGAATCACCTGGGTTTCACATTTCTCATCAACGAAACCAGCATTTTCCCGACTTCGAGAGAAAGACCTTCCGTAATGTCGATTCGCTGCTCGCTGCCTAACTGTAGTTTTCTGGCGATGACAAGCTGAGTCTGCAGCTCGAGGTTGGAGCCACGCGCCATGCCCAGAAACTGCCGATACTCACCCGTGGAGTTTCGACCGTAACCCTCAGCGATATTGCTCGCGACGGAAACGCCGGCCCGGCGCAATTGCGACGCCAAGCCGTAGAGTTCTTCCCTGGGAAATCCAGCGGTGACCCGATAAACCGCGACGGTCATCTCGATGGCGCGTTGCCAGACAATCAGGTCCCGGTACGATTCGATCTTCATCTCGCCACGCCGCTCATCTGTTGCCTGCTGTCGGCTGCCTGGCGGTTCTTCTATTGCCTATTGCCTGTTGCCTGCCTTTACGGCGCTCCGCTGCCCACCGATCGGCTCTCGGTCTGATAATTCAGGCTGCCGGGCGACGATTGGCCCGGGTACTGCGCGTTCACGTGCATGTCCACGATGTTGCCCTGCATCTCCGGCGTGTCGCTCACGATATCGGTGTCGGTGCGGATGATGGTCAGATACGGGCTGTTCTGCGAGGCTACGTAGACTTTGCCGATGGGGTAGTTGTAGATCGCTCCGATGGCGTGCGGGTTCGAGGTCAGCGGGATCGTCTTCTCTACGGAGTAATTGGTCAGGCTCACCACGGAAACGCTGCCTGGAGTTCCGGCCGCGATGTCTCCCTGATTGGCAACGTAGACGCGGCTGCCATCCTGCAGCACCGCCAACTCCACAGGATGCAGGCCGACTGTGACGGTGGCCAGCACCTTCCCGAACGTCGAGCTGTCGTTGCCGTAGATATCGAGGCTGGCATCGATGATGCTGATGCTGTTGCCGTCGTAATTGGCGGTGACCAGAACCTGCCCGACGCGGTAATAATCGGCATAAACGGGTCCCGCGCCGACGGCGATGGTGGATGTGGGCGAGAATTGCGTGTCGAGCGTGTTGAGCTGGGAGTTGATCACCGTGACGGTTCCGCTGCCACGGTTCATGATGAAGTCGCGCAGCGCGTCCTGGGTCATGAAGCCGAACACCGGGCAAATGCCCAGCGGCAGCCGTGCCGAGATGGTGTTGGTCGAAGTCTCGATCGCGTCCGCCTCGCCGTGCGCCGTTACCGCGGACGGATTGGCGCAGTCACCCCAGGCTGGCTGCGCGCCGCCACCGGAGTTGCCCTGGCTGATCGCGTACATCCGCTCCCCGGTGCTGTATCCGGTGAGGTTAATCAGCGAGGGAGCCACCGGAATCTCCTGCTTCAGCGCCGACGGTGAGCCGGTCATTTGCGCGACACAGTTGGTGGTCAGGCAGGTCGGCCCGTGCAGCCCGGCTTCGCTCACGTACAGTTCGCCATTCGCCAACAGCGTGTTGGTGGGCACCGATCCTGGCAGCAGCGTGCTGGTGAGCACGTCTTTGGTCTGGAGAGACGCGGTTGTGGATTGCGCCGTGGTCAGCGTCCCGCCGCAATTCGGGGAATATACGTTGGCGCCGCCCGATTCCATGGAAAAGGTGATTGGGCCTTCGTTGCCGTTGGCCTGTGCCACTACCGAATCGCCGGAGAAATTCAGAAGCGTATAGATGCTGGGTTCGGAATACGTAACGCTGGGGTCGCACGGTCCGGTGACGCCAGCCGGCAACGGGTTGAATCCTGGCTGCGAGATGATCGTGATCTGGGCCGTAGGCAACGAGGCTGGCCCGGTTGGGTTGATGGGCGTGATGACGGGCCGATACTGGTTGCCGCAGCCTGCGGCCAGCGCGGCAATCCCGCTGAGAACGACGGCTGCTATCGCGGACGCGGCCGCTGGATGAGGATGAACGACCCTGCCGGCCCTGCGCGCGGTCCGGTTCAGAATGCGGCTCGATTCGGCTGTAAGCCGATCGAGCCATGCCATGCTACGCACTCGCAAGTACCCGACTCCTCTTGCCCGAGCCAGCGTTCAGCGCGGGTTCACCTGGGTTGCTGATAGAAAGATGATTGTACTGTACGCGACAGGGTTCGTGCCTTGCGCGGGAAAGCGGAATGACCGAGCAGAACAGCCAGCATCGCCCAGCAGGTCCAGCAGCGCTGCGCTGGCAGTCGCAGGCCGTGCTGCTGGCCATCGTGCCGCTGGCTGCGATCTGGGTCACGCTCGAAGGCGGCACCGAGTGGTCTGCGCGGCCTTCTGTGATCTTGATGGCTGCTGTTATCAGCGTGGTTCTGGCCGCGCTGGTTTTCGTCACGCATGCGGCGACTTTGGGAGCTGCGATCACCGGCGCGATTTTCACTGCCGCGTTTTATCAGCAAACGCCGGGCTTTCATACGGCGCTGTGGCCGCTGTTGGCGCTGCTGGTTCTGACGTTTGGAGCGACGCGCTTCGGCCGCCATCGCAAGGAAGCGCTGGGCATCGCGGAAGCGCGACGCGGACGCACAGCATCGCAGGTTGCGGCGAATCTGGGCGTGGCTGCGTTGGCCGGCATTCCGCAAATCACGGGCCAGTTTTCGGATCTGTTCTTCTCGTCTCCACGATTCACGCTGGTGCCGATGCTGGCCGCGATGGCTGAAGCGACTGCGGACACTGTTTCCTCCGAACTGGGTCAGGTGCTTGGCGGCGAACCGCGGCTGATCACCAATTTGCGGCGCGTTCCCGCGGGAACGGACGGCGCCGTGAGCCTTGCTGGAACGCTTTGCGGATGCGTTGGCGCTGCTGCGGTGGTTCTGGTTGGGCTCGCGGTGCTGCCGGTCAATCGTCGCGACGTTTTTATTGCTTTCGCCGCTGGCATTGCGGGAACGCTGCTCGACAGTGTTCTGGGCGCGCTGCCGGAACGACGCGGCTGGCTGAACAACGATGCGGTGAACGCGCTGTCGACGCTGGCCGCTGCGGCTCTGGCGGCTTGCGCGCTGCGGTGGCTTTGAGTTGGTGCGCCTTCGATTAGTGCTTCTCGACCTCGAACGGGTAAATCGTGATGGTGTCGAAGGACGGCATCATCGCGCCGCCACCTCCCCCTCCAGGAGTAATTTCCACCACAAACTTTGAGAGCTTCCATCCGTTGACAATAGTGTTCGAGGCCGCGGTTCGAAGGCGGTCTTCGACCGGCTCGGTGGCGGTGAGGTATTCCGGTACGGAAACGGTCAGGGTGGAGATGGGCTGCGGAAAGTCGATGTTTTTCTTTGCCTTCATGTCGTAGTATCCGCGCGCATCGGTGGTGTACCAGGCAACGATGTGATCGCCGAGGCCGGATTTGTAGACGGTCTGGAGCAGGTCCATCACCTGGGCATGATCCGAATCGCTGAGGTCGTTGAAGGCGATCGAGCGTCGACAGCCCTGGACCAGCACCAGTGTGAGAATCGACAGGGAAACGAGCCATCGTGCGGCTCTGTTCATCGTCGTTCTCTCCTCTCGGGTTGGGTTCCATAGTACGGGAAAGCCTGTAGCCGAACCTGTAGCCGGTAGCCTGTAAGTTGGGTGAAATGCGCCTCTCCGCTCCTCCGTGTTCTCTGTGGTGGGTCCTCCAGTGATTGCCTCAGAATGCGCGGTTTCCCCCAAAACTCCAAAATGTGGAAAACTTGTCAAGCTTTTCTCGCGCGGTACGAAAGTGTTCTCCATGATTCCACACGGCTTCCACCACAATACCCTTAAAGAATTTTGGCGAGTTTTACCCCCGGACTTGGTATCCTGATAATAGGGGATAAGAAATAAAAAAGGCCGCTCGCCTTAGCGGCCTTTTCTCATACGCGCAGAAGTCGCCCGGTGCCCGTTGCCCGGAAGGAGGCTACAGGCTGCTTTTGAGGCCCTCTCGCAACCACCTCCTTTTCAATTACTTCCAGCCAGAGGCCCTCAAAGGCAAACACGAACACCCTTGTTTTCAGACACTTAACAAAATCGTAAGGGGTAGGGGGAGCTACCAGCTTCTCCTTGCCAGAGGCTTCTTGCTCAACGTTTTTCGTTCTACGACTTTGGCTCGCCGGCTAAATCTTCACCGGGTAATTGGGATCGCCGGGCGTCGTCAGATTGTCCTCCGCGCGTACCGCGGCTTCGGCCGCCTGGAAGCCGATCTTCGAATGGGTTCCGTCGCAGAAAGGCTTGTTGACCGAGGCACCGCACCGGCACAGCGAAACCCACGGCTTGCCTTCGGGCAGGGTCCACTCCTTGCCGTCTGCGTCGACCAGCGTAAACGGGCCCTCCACACGATACGGCCCGTTGGGACGAACCGTAATCTTCACATCCGCCATGCGCGAACACTCCTGGGAGATCGAGATGAAGCTGCGTTTTCCAGTTTACCGGAGCGCTGTGCTTCATCCGGTGGGGGACGCGTTTCTCATGCCCCGGAAGAACCATAGCTCTCGGGGAACCGAGCAGCGAAGATCGAAAGGAGAAGGCCTAAACCGGGCAATCCGGCAGCCCAGCCATGAGCACCGTCGTCGCCAATCCGAGCGAATCTTCACGCAGAGCGCTAAGGCAGGAATTCGCCGGCCCGCTCTTCGGCTGGATCTTCCCGCTGCTCGGCGTTGGCTCGCTGCTCATTTCCTGCGTTCTCTGGTCGCTGCGCAAGCCGATGTGGGGCGACGAAGTCTTTACCGTCACGGAGCTGCGCGACCCGTCGCTGCTGCACCTGGTGCACGCCGTGCCGCGCCTCGGCGGGGCCGGCATGCCGCTCTTTTATCTGACCGCGTGGCCGTGGGCGCAGGTGTTTGGGCTCAGCGATCTTTCGCTGCGGCTCTATTCGTCGCTCGGGGTGTGCGGGGCGTTTCTGATTCTGCTTGCCGCGATGCGGCGGCGGCTTCGCGCGACGGCCGCGTTTCTCGGCGTTGGGTTCGGCTTGTTTGCGTCGTTGATTGTGCTGGACCAAAACAGCGAAGCTCGCGGGTATGGGCTTTATCTGTTGCTGTGTGCTGTGGCTGTCGCCCAGGCGTTGAAAGTCGCCGAAATGCGGAGGCCGCGCACACGCGATCTGATGTTCCTTGCGCTGACGCAGGCGGGCCTGGTGCTGGGACACATCCTTGGACTGGTCTACGCGGGGCTCATTCTGCTTGCGCTTCTTGCTGTCGATCTATGGCAGCGCCGATTCCGCGCGCGCGTCTATCTCGCCTGCATGGCCGGATGGCTGGCGCTCGCGCCGTGGATCCCGGCCATTCAGGCTTCGGCGGCGGTGGGCCGACCGCATGGATGGATCACCGTGCCGACGCTGAGCGATCTGGCGGCGAGTCTTTCGTTCTGGCTTTTCACGGGGATCTACTGGCAGCTGCCGCATGTTCCGGCGGCCGCCGTTGTTGCGGGATGGCTCTGCGCCGTGGCCTGCGTGGTGGCGCTGGTGCTGGCTTCGGTGCAGGGAATCAGGACTTCGCCGGCGCAGCGTCCGGTTTATCTTTTGGGATTCGCGCTGATGCTGGGGCCGGTGGCTTTCTTCGTGGTCTCGCATGTGGCTGCGCCGATTTTTCTGCCACGGTACCTTGTGCCGTCGGCGCTGGGTATCGCGATGCTGGCGTCGGCCTGGGTTGCGCGCAGCCGCGCCGGGAAGGGAATGGCTGTTACGGTTCTGAGCGTCGCCTTGTTGCTGTTGCCCATCGCAACCGCGCTGCTGGCTCATTCCACGGGTCTGAACGTCGCACGGGTCGATCAGATCGCTGCCGGCCGCGCGGTGGTTTGCGACAACCTGAAAGATTTTATGGTGATGACGCGGTACAGCGTTCACCCTGGACTCGTCGAGTATCCGCTGGACGAAGCGGCCGCGAGCACCGTGCCTGGGGTCGACACCGATGTGCGGTTACTGAAGAACTACCGACGGGAAGGGTACCTCGTCGAAAATCTCCCTGACCCGGCGCTGATTCTGGGTCGGAGGTCGTTTCTGGTTCTCGACGATGCGGGCGCGCCGTGGTTTCCGGTGGAGGTCGAGCACAACCCGCGCTTCGCCTGGAAGGTGCTCGCGCAGCTTGACGGGGCGCGACGGCTGATCGAGGTCGATCAGAAGCCCTGAGCGCGGGCCGAGCGAGAAAAACTTAGCCCAGGGAAACAGCCTCTGCGATCGGTGCGGTCGCCGGGACGGTCGCGCGTTTTTCTGTGGCCCGTGCATAGACGTACCAAGCGAGCCACGCTGGCGCGGGCCAGAGATACCAGTGCGAATGCAGGCCGGGGGTATAGAACGGCTGAATCTCGAGCCAGATGTAGAGGAGGGCCAGCACGGCGACGACCTTGCGCGAGGTCGCGCGCCAGGCGCCGTACATGAGGGCGGGCATGGCGAGGGACTGATCGTAGATCCAGCAATAGGGCGCAACCAGAATGGAGACGAGCATCACCATGTTGCCGTGCTCGAGCCAATCCCAGTCGTGGCGTCGCGGCCAGTAGTAAATCACCGCCCAGATTCCGCCGAGCACGCTCAGCGGCAGCACCAGCCACTTCGCCGAAGGGTTGATCAGGTCGCGCAGCTCAACGCTGAGGCAGGGAATATATTCGTTGGCGATCCCCGACGTATGTGCCCAATGCGCGTATTGCACCCACGCAAGGGGATCGATGATTTCCGTGACGACGCAGCTTACTGCTATGGCCGTCAGGGCGCCGATGAGAATGCGCCATTGGCGGGAGACGAAAATCCAGAAGAGCAGGACAAGGCCGAAGGGCAGGAACAAATGCGGCTTGAGGGTGCAGAGCCAGAGCGCGGCTCCCGCCCAAAACGGGCGCGACCGATAATTGCGAAGAAACAGAACGAGCCCCAGCAGGAGAAACAGGGAGGTCTGCCCCATGATGACGCACTGGAGCGCGGGCGGAAAGCAAATGCCCAGCCACTCGAGCAGAGTGCCTGGAGCTCCATACATCTTCCACAGCGTCTGGACGCAAACCAGCAGGATGCCCAGCATGA
This sequence comes from Acidobacteriaceae bacterium, assembly GCA_049696575.1. Lineage (GTDB taxonomy): Bacteria > Acidobacteriota > Terriglobia > Terriglobales > Acidobacteriaceae > Palsa-343. Next base: position 8,192 of record JBAVUB010000462.1, read on the forward strand.
GCAACGACCAGGGGAGCGCGGCGACGCGCGGACCCAGGAAGCCCAGGGGCAGAGCAAGGGGCAAACCCCAGGGAGGATTGCGCATGTAGTAGGAGCCGCGCTTGCCATCGAAACCGGCGCCGCGTTCGAGATTGCCCATGGCGACGGGATCGTATGGATTGGCGTGATGGACGAGCTGGTGGCCGGTCGACCAGTAGACGACGTAATCGCGTGCGCCGGCGAGGTGACGGACCATCGGCATCACGCCCAGAAACAGGGCGGTCAGCGTGATCGCCATTCCGCACGCGATGCCGACCAGCAGCTCGGTGAGGTCGGGCTTCCTTTTGGGTCTGGGGGGAATGCTGCCGTCTGCCATTGCGCCAATTTTAATGACGCGAGACGGCTACGCTGAATACCTCTTTTGGATACCGGCTATGACCTTTGGCCGGATCGAGGCTGTCGCTAGCACTTGCGGCACTTCGCGAGGATGGCTTTGTGCAGGCGATCGCGGAGATCCTCGGGCAGCTCGTAGAGCTCATGGCTGCGGTAGATCTGGATGGTGGTGCGCGTGGTGCTGAGGGTGATCTCGCAGTGCTCGCAGCAGCGGAGATGTTCTTCAAGGTCGGCGCGCAATGGGATCGCGGCATCCTGATCGAGCATTTCATCCAGCTGCGCTAGAAACTCCGTGCACGTCACTGCACACCATCCTGGGCCTGGGCCGTTTTGGGGTCCCGCCGCTTAAAGTAGCGGCTCAGCCGCTCCCGCAATTGCAACCGCGCTCGCAACAGCCGCGATTTTACCGCCGGAATACTCAGCCCCAGCGTCTCTGCCGTCTCCTCCGTCGAAAGTCCCTCGACGTCGCGCAGCACAAACACCACGCGGAAGCCAGGCGGCAGACCCTGAATCGTCCGGCGAAGAATGTCGGCCATCTCCGACTGCCCGTACAGCGCTTCCGGATCGGGACTCCAGTCCGCCAGATCGCGGGGCATCGAGCCTTCTTCGGTCTCGACGTCCTCGTCGATCGAAACCATCCTGCCAGTTCGCCGCTTTCTGAGCCGCATCAGCGACTCATTGACAGCGATGCGCACCAGCCACGTATAAAACTTCGAGTTGCCCTGGAACTGGTCGAGCTTCTCGTACGCCTTCAGAAACGCGTCCTGCACGACATCCTCGGCGTCTTCGCGGTTCTGGACGATGTGGTTGGCGATGCGAAAAACCTGGCGATCGTACTGCTTCACCAGCTTCTCGTACGCCGCCATATCGCCCTGCCGTGCCCGCGCGACGAGCAGGACGTCAGGATGAACTTCGGCCGCTCCTTGTGATTGGATGGAAGAAGACATGAATGGCTTCAGAATTTGGACTGCTGCGGACAACGGGGCCGACCTCCATTCTAAAGGACGCGGGAACGGCGGGGCAAAAGCCGCTCGGGCGGTGATGCTGGGAACCGGGCTCTTGTTTTTGATGATCGGGTGCGGGAAGAAGACTCCGAGCTATGCGGGGCCTCCGGATACGGTGCGGCAGATTGTGATGAAAAAGTGGGAGATTGAGCCTGGGCGGGTGGAGGTTCCGCAGGGCGCGCGGGTGGAGCTGGTGGTGACGTCGACCGACGTTGAGCATGGGATTGCGGTTCCAGGCCTCGGCATCAATGAGCCGGTGCAGCCGGAGCATCCGGCGGTGATTCGGTTTCTGGCGCAGACGCCGGGGGTTTATCCGATGCGGTGCAGCGTGCTGTGCGGGCGGGGACACAATCAGATGACGGGGGTGATTGTGATCACGCGAGCCGGTAGCCGGTAGCCTGCAGCCAGCAGCCAGGAGCCGGTAGCCCGTAGCGAGTCGCCAGCAGGCAGCAGCCAGTGGCTGTTACTACTCCTTATTAGCTGCTCCACACCCCCTGTCTCACTCATGCCTGAGCGCTCGCATGGGGTCGACGCCGGCTGCGCGTCGCGCGGGGATCCAGCTGGCCGCCAGCGCCACCAGAATCAGCAACAAGCCTGCAATCGAGAGTGTCGCCGGGTCCCAGGCCTTGAGCCCGTAGAGCATGCTGGCAATCACGCGTCCCATCGCCAGCGCTCCAGCCAGCCCGGCAACAATCCCAATCGCCACCATCCACGACGCTTCGCCCAAAACCATCCGCAGCACGCGCGCCGGACGCGCACCCAGGGCCATGCGAATCCCAATCTCGTTGCTCCGCCGCGAGACCGAATACGCCATGATCCCGTAAATCCCGATGCAGGCCAGCACCAGCGCCAGCACCCCAAACCCCGCGGTGAGGTTGGCAAAAATGCGCTCCTGCCGCAGGTTGGCCGCGATCTGCTCGTCCTGGGTGCGAACATCCAGCACTGGCAGATTCCTGTCCACCGAAGCCACCGCGTCGCGCAACGAAGGCAGGAGAGACTGCCCCGGCGCGCGGGCGGCAATGGCAAACGTCGCTCCGTCGATGCCATTGTCTTCCTGCCAATACGGCGAGTAAAAGGTGGGCTCAACCGCAGCGCGCATGCGGTAATACTTCGCGTCGCCGCACACCCCGACGATTTCGATTTTCGCTGCATGATTCGAGCCGTCTTCGAAGGTGCGCCCTACCGGACTCACGTCAGGGAAGTACTTCTTCGCGAGCGCCTCATTGACCACCGCGACCTTGCGCGAAGTCCGCGTATCGCTCGAATCGAATCCGCGCCCAGCGAGGATCGGAATGCCGAATGTCGAGAAGAAATCGTGTCCCACGTCATTGGCCAGCGCGGTTGGATTGCCCTCCGCCTTGCGCTGCTGTCCTTCCGGAACAAACACACGGTTCATGGCTCCGCCCGTGATCAGCGGTACCCGCGTCAGCGTCACCGACTGCACTCCCGCAACCGCGGCCAGCTTCTCTTCCAGCTGTTGCAGCAGGGGAATGCTGGCCGCACCCGGATAGCGCGTTCCTGGTGGCTCGACGCCGAAGAGCAGCAGATTGTGAGAGCGAAATCCCAGCGGCGTTCGGCCGAGTTTCATGAGCGTCTGCACAAACAAACCGGCGCCCACCACCAGCAGCATCGACAAGGCCACTTGAATCACAACGATCGCCTTGCCGCCCAGCCCGCGCCGTCGATGGGTCACCGTCTGCCCGCTGTCCTTCAGCCCAGAGCTCACCTGCACCCGCGTCGCCTGCCACGCCGGAGCCAAGCCGAAGATCAACCCGGTCAAAATCGAAATCGCCGCGGCAAAAGCAAAAATTGGCCAGCTGAACTTCGCAGCGAACGCCGGTGGGGCCCACGACTGCGACATGAGCTGGGGA
>JBAVUB010000463.1:0-5536 GCA_049696575.1 Acidobacteriaceae bacterium
CGCCAACACGATTGGGTATCACATTGTCAGCCACGGTGCGGCGATCGAACTAAGCGTGAACGTAGAGGTACGCGACCTTCTGCCGGTTTCCGCGGGGACAGCGGAGACCGAGTGGCACCCCCGCGACGTGATTTTTGTTCCCGTCCCGAAGGCGACGCCGGCGTATCGCTTCTCGTCGGAAGTGCTCGTTGGGACGTGGAATGGCGAGGCCATCGTGTTTGAGGTGGGGAAAGATCTGCCGGCGGGCGCGAGGAAGGCGCTGGAGGATTTGGGCGTGAAACAGGACCTGGGGGACCGTGTGCTGTATAGCTTCAGGGTGAAGGCTCCTGGAAAGGACTAGCAATTCCCAAAGCACCCCGCGCGCCGTTCCCAAAGCGACGCCCTCGCTGGCATCGCAAATGACCTTCGTACTGCGCACCCAGCCGATTTCACTTGAACCACCCGCAACCAGGCTCTACGCTAAAGCCAAGGGAAGCTCTGTTCGCCCGGCAATCAATCCGGCTCGAACAGAGCTTTTTCCATTCCGCAACCCCCGGGGTTTCGGAGAGCGGTGCGGGCGAGGGTAATACCTGACGTACGGTACCCTCTCAACCCAGCAGAATGAACGGCTTGCAAGACCAGGGGGGAGGGGGGTGGGGGTAGGGGGTAGGTAAGCGACTCGTCGCTACCGGCCGCGTCGGGGGGAGAAGCGCTCTAATAAACGTCGCGGAGGTAGCGCTTCTGCTTCTTCAGCTCGGCGAGGAATTCCTGGGGGTATTCCGGACCGCGGCCGCTGTGGGCTGCGACCGCTTCTAACAGCGCGGCTTCGACGTCGGGAGCCATGCGTTTCGAATCGCCGCAAACGTAGAAGTAGGCGCCTTGCTCGAGCCAGCGCCACAGCTCGGCAGAGTTTTCGCGGATGCGCTGCTGGACGTAGATTTTTTCCTTCTGATCGCGGGAGAAGGCGAGGTCGAGGCGCTGGAGGGTGCCGTTTTTCAGCCAGGCGAGGAAGTCGTCGCGATAGAGGAAGTCCTGGGACTCGCGCTGATCGCCGAAGAAAAGCCACATGGGCCAGGTTCCGCAACCGGCCTGTTTGTGCTGAAGGAAGGCGCGGAAGGGCGCGACGCCGGTGCCGGGTCCGACCATGATGACGGGCACATCGGGATCGGCGGGCAGGCGGAAGAGCTGGTTGGAGTGGATGAAGAGCGGGAGCTTTCCGCCAGGCGGGGTTCGCTCGCCAATGTGCGCGGAGCAGACGCCCATGCGGGCGCGGCCGTGGCTTTCGTATTTGACGACGCGGACGGAGAGGTCGATGCGGGTGGGATGGAGGGCCTGGCTCGATGAGATCGAATAGAGACGCGGGGCCAGTCGCGGCAGAAGCTTGAAAAGCTGCTGCGGTTCATTCAGCCTGGCCGGGCAGTGCTCGAGCAGGTCGATGAACTCGCGCCCCCAGAGGTACGCTTCGAGTTTTTCCTTGTTGCCGGGCTCGACGAGCGGGGCGAGGTCGGGATTGCCGGTGTGTTTGGCCCAGCCTTTCAGGGTAGAGCCGGAGAGCTTGCCGATCATGAGCCAGGAGGTGAGGGCTTCGCGCAGGGTGAGAGGCTTGCCGTAGAAGTCGACGACGGGCTCATTGCCGGCAAAGCCGAGACGCTCGAGGACGAGGTCGACCGCGTCGCAGGTGTTAACGGGGAGGATGCCGGCGGAGTCGCCAGGGAGGTACTCAATACCGGAGCCGGCGAGGTCGAGCTCAATGTGGCGGGTTTCTTTCTCGGATTGGGGGCCGGTGAGGAGACGGTTTTCGAGGACCGTGGCGGAGTAAGGATTGTTGCGCGTCCAGGTGGTGGTTGCAGTTTCCAGTGTTCCCGTGCCCTCCGACTGCATTCTCTTTGAGCCCCCCAGCCAGCCCGTATCGCTACTTTCATTGTAACGGGACTATGAACACTATGGCTGGGTAGAGCGGGGTAGACGGTGATGAAGGTCACCCTTCGGCTCGTCCCGCTCACCTCGGGGCAAGCCCTTTATGGGTTGGGCGCCAAGCCGCCGCATTCTTTGGGGAGCTGGCGGGGGCCGTATCCTCGGATGACGCCCTCGTCAAAGCAGATGGCGCTGACATCGCCGCTGCCGGGGATGGTGACGGGGCTGGTGCCTGGGTTGCCGCCTGTCGCTATCACGGGTGGAGGCGCGGTGAAGGGGGCGAGCTTTTTGGCGAGCATGGCCTGGGGGATCTGGTAGCTGGAGAAGACGGCCTGGGCGATGGGTGCGTCCTGGGCGGCGAGGGAGGCGGGCGCCTGCGCGACGAGGATGACATTTTTGAAAGCGCCGCCGGTGTCGAGTGGGAAAGAGCAGAAGATGCCCATGATTTTCTGCGGCTGCGCAGGCCCGGTGAGATTGGCGACGAAGCGGCCGCACTGGCCGAGGATGGCGGGAACCTGCATGGGCGCGGCGGAAGTGAAGGTGATTTGCGGGGCGGGCTGGCCGCTGAGGGCAGCGCCCTGCTGATAAACCATGATGAGCTTTTGGGTGAGCGGAGCGTTGAAGGGCATGCTGAGGTCCGTGCCGCCTGCGCCTTTTTGTCCCACCTCGAAGGCGGCATTGCGGGCGACGAAGGTTCTGCCGAGGGCGATGGTTTCGCCCTGGGGTCCGGTGAGGGTAATGACGGTTTGGGAGCCATTGGCTTTCCAGCCGGAAGGCACGCCGGCGGAGGCGCTCTTGTCGGGCGCGGTGTAGGGCGTGAGGTTGACGGATGGGGCGGCGGTCTGCGCGAGGGCGGGGCGGGTGGTTGCGGTGAAACTGGCCGCGTAAAAAGCGGCGATTGCAGCGATGCAAAGGGCTGTGTGATTGGGGCGCACGAACATCGGGTTGCCTTCCTCGGTCGTTGGTGGTTCGTCTGGGCCGCGCGGAGAGGGCCGGAGAACCGCGCGGATCGGCGGTTCGGTTGGAAGAGATTAGCATTCGGCGACTGCGGGAGGCCAGATGAAAAGTGAGGGGACGCCGGGCGATTAGCCGCGCTCGAGGAATCCGGCGTTGCGCAGAATACGGCGAACCTTCTTGGGGGAAATCGAGAGGCTCTCGGCGACGCGGGCGATCTTGCGGTCCTCGCGGATCCAGACTTTGGGAATGACGATTTCGGCAAACTCCTCGGCGATCTGCTGAAAAGTTTTGTCGCCGACCATCCCCTCCGACCATGCGCGCAGAGTGTCGCTGATGCCGGAGGCGCGGACGATCTGCGACTTGAGCGCGGCCAGAGCATCGACCAGATGATCGTTCTCGCCCGGACCCATCAGGCTGGCGGCATCGCTGGCACAGCGGCGGGCGATGTCCCAATCCTGAAAGAAGTCGTTGGCAGCGGTGGAGCCGCGCGCGATCCAGGCTCCGGCAAGCAAGCGGCGATTCTGGGTGCTGCGGGCCAGAGAGAGAGCCTCCTCGCTGTGCTGCAGGGCGCGGTTGGCGTAGACGGCGATGTCGACGTCTTCGCCGACTTGCTCTTCGACGCGGGCATTTTCGGCGGCGGTTTGCAGGATGCGCGCCCGGGCCATGAGGATGTGGTCGTTCTTCTCGAGGCCGAGCCGATAGGCCTCCGCAGCCTCCTGCGCGGCGTGGTCGATGTCGCCGCGATCGAGGTGCAGGTAGCCGAGGTTGAAGAGCACGTTGCCGGTTCCGCCGGCGTGCGCATGCAGGGCATAGATTTCGCGGGCGCGGCGCAGATCGAGAATGGCCTGGTGGGAGATCTGCTGATAGCGGGCGCGCAGACCGGAGCCGGCGGCTGAAGAGCGTCCCGCGCCACCGGGTTGCGCGCGGGCATCGATTTTCCGGCGAAGCTGCAGGCTGAGCAGGCGCCGCACGTAAGCGGCATTCACCAGCGCGCGGGCCAGGTTGGGATGATGCGGGTCGCCCTGAGCGTAGAGCGCGATGGCGCGATCGAAGTGCTCGAGGGCCAGCGTGTATTCGCCGGAGCGGCGCACGATGCGGCCACGGGCGGACTCAATGTTCCCGAGGGCGACATAGTGATCGGTAGCCTTGAGCACGTGCTCGGCGTGGGAGAGGAGGCGCAGCGCTTCCTTGCGCAGGCCGGTTTGAAAGAGGAGCCAGCTTTCCTGGATCTGAATGACGGCGGTGACGATTTCGTCGTGGGATTTCTGTGCGAGTTCGCGGGCGCGGACGATGTGGCGAAGAGCGGTTTCATATTCGCCCTTTTTGCGGTGAGCGCGGCCCTTCCAGAAATGAGCCAGGGTGGCCAGACCTTCATCGGGGAGGTCGCCTTCCGTTTTCAGCACAAAATCGAGGGCGTCGACCGCTGCGTCGACGTCTTCGACAGACAGGGCGCGAAAGGCGTCCACCATGCGGAGGCGGAGATAGTCGCCGATGGAAAGGCGTTTGCGGCCATCGGGCGGGAAGCGCTCAAGCAGAATGTCGAGAAGGCGGTGGTCGCGATAGCCGACGTCGACCCACTGGGCGACGAGGAGGAGAAGACGGGCGGCGTGAGGATCGGCGGGATCGAGCCTGGCCAGAGCGGCCTCGGCTCGGTCCAGAATCGATTTACCTGTGGAGATGCGGCGCAGGCGAAGAGTGTGGTCGAGCTCGGCGGCAAACTTCTCCAGATGACCGTGGAGACCCCCGCCGCCGTGGTCATCCGATTCGGGCGATGGCGGCGGGGAAACGCGGCCTGAGGACGCTGGGTTGGATGGGGGACGCATCTTGCCGCCTCGCCGGGGTGCACCTGGATTGGGATGATCCCGCATCTGGGGCGATTATGCGCGGCCCGAGGCGGTTTCGTCCACTCGTCCGAATCGGACGACCCCGCTTGCCGATTGCCAACGCAATGGGCTTTACTCGCACCACACTCGGCAGCACCGCCCTGCAAGCGACGGCGGAGGAGGGCAAACGATGAAACACCTGGGATCGAACAATGGCTCACCCAACGGATCGAACAATGGCTCACCCAACGGATCAAGCAATGGCTCACCCAATGGATCGAACCATGGCTTAACCCATGGCTGGCATGTTCCGCGGTGGGAAGGGGTCAGCCGGGCTTATCGGGCGGAAGACGTTCACAGCCTGCGCGGCACGGTGCGCGTGGAATATTCGCTGGCGCGCGCCGGGGCGGAGAAGCTGTGGCGGCTGCTGCAGGAAGAGAGCTACGTGCCGGCGCTGGGCGCCCTGACCGGAAACCAGGCGGTGCAGATGGCACAGGCGGGCCTGAAGGCGATCTACCTGAGCGGGTGGCAGGTGGCGGCCGACGCCAATCTGAGCGGGCAAATGTATCCGGATCAGAGTTTGTATCCGGTGAACAGCGTTCCCGCGGTTGTTCGCGCGATCAACAACGCTTTAATGCGTGCGGATCAGATCGCGCACGCGGAAGGGGAGCCGAGCATCGACTGGATGCTGCCCATTGTCGCCGATGCGGAGGCTGGCTTCGGCGGCGTGCTGAATGCGTTTGAGCTGACAAAGGCGATGATCGAAGCGGGCGCGGCTGGCGTGCACTTCGAGGATCAGCTTTCGTCGGCGAAGAAGTGCGGTCACATGGGCGGCAAAGTGCTGGTGCCTACGCGTGAAGCGG
>JBAVUB010000464.1:0-3778 GCA_049696575.1 Acidobacteriaceae bacterium
GGCGAGCAGGGAAGGCGTTACGTACATTTCCTGGAGCTGCGTGCAGCTGCCGAAGAAGGAGAGGACTTCGTCGGGGAAATCGTCGTGGGGGTCGGTGCTGAGGTCTTCGGCTTGTTGGGCGAAAATCATGCCGTGGAGCATGAGGGAATTCAGCGGGAACAGCGGGCCGGCCTGGACGACATTGCGATACGTTTGCTCGTCGCGGTAGGTGATCCAGCGCTGGCGCTGGGTGCCCACGCCGGCGAAGTCGTGATCGTCTCCGCCGCGCCAGATGGTGTCGGAATAGAAGAGCCAAAACGGAGACGGATAAGTGCCGGTGGAGAGATTCATGAAGATGCCGGGCTTTTCGGCGCGGATTTGATGGATGAGATGGATAGCGGCGTCAAAGTCGCTGTCGAAGACGGAGCCGGGGAAGACGCGGTCGGCGTTCCCGGTGCCGTCAATTTTGAAGGCGTTGACGTTGAATTTCTGGATCATGGTGGAGCAGATGGCGGAGAAGTCGTGAAAGTATTTCGGGCCGGAAAGCGCAAAGCCATTGGCGATGATTTCGTAGCCGAGGGCTTTGCCATTGGCGATGCGCTCGCGCTTTTGTTCGGCGTAGCCACCCCAGGGAGAGAGCCAGACACCAATGCCTGCGTTGTAAGTGGCGGCTTGGTGGGCGATGCGAGTGAATCCGTCGGGTAAATCGTGGTTGAAACCCCAGAAGGAAGTGGGGTCGTCCCATCCATCGTCGAAGACAAAGGAGTCGAGCTGGACGTGGCGCTTCTCGACGAGCTCGGTGCCGAAGGCGTGAATGCGATCGAGGGCGCCGGGTTCGGAGTAGCGGTTCTCATAGCCGATGTCATACCAGGTGTTGTAATTCAGAAATGGCTTGTAACGGCGGGGACGCTCGCGCTCGACGTAGGCGAGAAAATAGCGGCGCAGCTGGCCGGGCGCGTAAGTGCCTATGACTGCTGAGTAAGTGACTTCCTGATTGGCTTGCAAAGGAAGTATGCGGGTGATAGCAGCGTCGACGGCGCCGTGGTCGACAGTGGTGACGGAGAGCGGATGTTCGAAGGCGAAATACAGGCTGTCGTCGGCGGCGGGAGATCCTCTGACGGTGCCGATGACGTGGGCGTGCGGGTCTGGAAACTGGAGTAAGTGCAACTGGGCGATGGGGAGCTCGCGCGCGCCGGCGTGGATGGTGAGTTGTGCGCGCATGTAACTGCTGTTGGCCGGGACGAGCAGGCACCAGCGGAAGTGCGCACCGGAGGTGGAGTCGTCGCTATTGGCGCAGGGCTGCTTTTCAGTTGGGCTGGAGATGGCGGCGAGGTTTCCGTCGGGGTGGAGATCGGAAGAATGGAGGGTCGAGCCGTCGGCCAGGGTGATCGTGAAGAGTTGGGAAAGGGCGAGGGTGCGTTTTGCCCGGAGGTCCTGGATTTCAAGGGGAGGCTTGCCGGGGGTTATGGTGAGGGTTGCGGACATGGTGCGGTTCGACGCGGCGAGAATGTGGACGTGCTGGGGCGTTTGCGCGTTGACATTAGCGGCCGCGAGGGCGAGCAGCAGCGCAGAGATGCAGAGGCGCGGGAGAGCGCGTGGGAAATCGCTGTTCAAGACGTACTCCTGCCACCTGAATTGGTTGTGGTGTAGTCCGCGAGTCCGGGAATCATTCTCCGTAGGGAACCCAGATGTTTTTGACCTGCGTGGCGTATTGCAGGAACCACCGACCTTCGGCATGCGCGGGATTGAACCAGTCGTACTCGTGGCCGTCGTTGGTGAATACCTGTTTCATGTTGCCGATGGAAGCGGCCCGCACCATCGCGGCTTCCTCATTGCTGCGGAAGCACCAGATCGCGTCGACGCCATCGTGTTCGGCCAAGGTCTTGCCCAGTTCGGCGGGCCTGCCTGCTACGAGGTTGACGACTCCGGCGGGCAGATCGCTGGTGTCGAGGACCTGATACACGTCACTCAGAATGAGCGGGTAGCGTTCAGAGGGCACGGCTACCACGGTGTTGCCCATTGCAATGGCCGGGAGGACGAGCGAGAACAAACCGAGGAGCGGCGCTTCCGATGGAGCGAGAATGCCGATGGTCCCCACCGCTTCGGGCATGGCGATGGTGATGTTGCGACCGGGCGGGTGCTGGACCACTCCTTCGTATTTATCGGCCCAGGCCGCGTAGGTGAAGATGCGCTCGATGGAGAGATCGGTTTCGACCGCGGCCTGCTCTTCGCCGACGGCTCCGGCGAGGCGAAGCGCGATTTCGTCGCGGCGCTGGATCATGTTTTCGGCGATGTAATAGATGATCTGGGCGCGAAGGGCTGCGGTGGTGCGCGCCCAGCCGGACGCCGCACGCGCCGCTTCGACCGCGTTGCGGATGTCTTTGCGATTGCCGAGAGGTGCTTCGCCGAGTAACTCACCTTTCTGGCCAAAGACGGCGAAGGAGTAGCCGGAGTCGGGCCTTGCCTGTTTTCCTCCGATGTACTGTTTCACGGTGCGGTCGATGAGCGAGCTGGCTGGAGAAAGATTGTTCTGTTCCTCGGACGTCTCAACGCGGTTGGGTGTTGATGGGGCCGGAGGCAGAGTCGACAGCCACTTCGGCGTCAGGTATTCGAACATGCCCTCGCGTCCACCTTCGCGGCCATAACCGGATTCGCGATAGCCGCCGAATCCACAGGCTGCGTCGAACTGGTTGGTGGAGTTCACCCAGACCACGCCCGCCTTGACCTGGGAAGCCAGATCGAGGGCGACGTTAATGTTCTCGCTCCAGATGCTGGCGGCCAGCCCGTAGACCGTGTTGTTGGCCAGCTCTGCGGCCTCGGCTGGGGTTCGGAACGTCATAGCAGCGAGCACGGGGCCGAAGATTTCCTCTTGTGCCACGGTCGCGGTGGGATGCACATCGGTGAGCAGCGTGGGCGGGAAGTACGAGCCCTTTTGGGGGAGCGGGTTGCGCGGCTGCCAGCAACGAGCGCCCTCCGCTACGCCCGCGTCGACCATGCGGCGGATGGATTCGAGCTGAACCGGGGAAACGATGGCGCCGATGTCGATGGCCTTATCGAGGGGATGACCGACGCGGAGCGTTTCCATGCGGGTGCGGATGCGGGAATAGAGTGTCTCGGCGACTCGCTCCTGGACCAGGAGGCGTGATCCGGCGCAGCACACCTGGCCCTGGTTGAACCAGATGGCGTCGACCAGGCCCTCGACGGCGGAGTCGAGATCGGCGTCGTCGAAAACGACGAAAGGCGACTTGCCGCCGAGTTCGAGAGAAAGCTTCTTATTGGATTGCGCGGTGGCTTTGCGAATAATGCGGCCGACTTCGGTCGAGCCGGTGAATGCGATTTTGCCGATGCCAGGATGTTCAATCAGGGCCTGACCGGAAGCCGGGCCGCCATTCACCACATTCAGAACGCCGGGCGGCAAACCCACCTCCATTGCGAGTTCGGCAAAGGCGAGCGCGGTGAGCGGAGTATTTTCCGCGGGCTTGATGACGACGGTATTGCCCGCGGCCAGCGCGGGGGCTACTTTCCAGGCAAACATCAGCAGCGGAAAATTCCACGGGATGACCTGGCCGACGACGCCACAAGCGGTGTAGCCGGGAAACTCCGACTCCAGCAACTGGGCCCAGCCAGCATGGTGATAGAAATGCCGCGCGACCAGGGGAATGTCGATGTCGCGACTCTCGCGGATGGGCTTGCCGTTGTCCATCGTCTCGAGCACGGCCAGGCGGCGCGCATGCTTCTGGACCTGGCGGGCGAGGGCGTAGAGATAGCGGGCGCGCTGGTTTCCGCTGAGCGCCTGCCA
>JBAVUB010000465.1:0-2127 GCA_049696575.1 Acidobacteriaceae bacterium
CCACTGGGCCAGTCATTGCGCCGCCGAGCGCTCGCCGAACAACGCAGTCCCGATGCGCACCAGGGTCGAGCCTTCTTCAATGGCGATCTCGAAGTCTCCCGACATCCCCATCGAGAGCTGGTGAAAGTCAATGCCCGGGTATTCGCGTGCCAGGGAGTCGCGCAGCAAGCGCAACTGATGGAAGCAAGCCCGCGCGGTGTCAGGGTTTTCGTCGAACGGAGCGATGGTCATCAGGCCGCGCATGGCGAGGTGCTCGAGGGTGGGAAGCCGTTCGAGCAGGGGACGCAACTCTCCGCTCCCGGGTTCGATCCCGGATTTGGCCGGCTCGGCGCTGAGTTTGATCTCGAGCAGGATCGGCAGCCTTTTGTCCAGCTTGCCGGCCGCATCGTTCAGCCGCTCCGCAAGTCGAAAAGAATCGACGCTGTCGATGGCCGAAAAAAGCTCGGCAGCGCGAGCCGACTTGTTCGATTGCAAATGCCCGATGAAGTGAACTTCGGCGTCGGGAACGCGAAGCTCCTGAAGACGGAGCCGCTTGGTTTCGAACTCCTGCACGCGATTTTCGCCGAAAAGGGTCAAGCCAGCGCGCGCCGCCTCGGCCAGGATCTCGGCGGAATGCATTTTGGAGACGCCCATCAGCTGCACGTCGCCGGGGGAACGGCCAGCGCGATGGCACGCTGTCGCCATGCGCACTTCGATGTGCGCCAATCGTTCGGCGAGGGAACTCACGCCTCTATAGTAGGCGATGCCGCCGGGAGCGTTGTGCCCACAGTCACATCGACGCTCGATGAACTCTCGTAACCGGCGGCCAACTCCGCAAAAGACACGGGCATCTGCGCTGACAACGCCCGGAGGGGTCGCGAAAGCGTCCTGCAAATACGATGCGCTCAGTCGTTCTGATCCATGGTTTGTTGAAGGGCATGGGGCGCGAAGCACTCTGCGACATGCTGGCGATGAAAGATGCGACTCCGGAGACGGACCGGCCCGTATATTCCCAATGCTGCGTCATCGATGCGCCGTTGGACCTGCCGGACGGTATCTACGCCGTCGCATTCAACGGTTCCGCGGTTGCCGCCAGGAAGGAAGGCGGATTGTGGCTTCCCGAGGGCGCCACGAGTCCACTGCAAATCGAGCGTCGCGCGAGCCGACCCGGTGGTTCGTCCGAGATGGAGGCCATCATCGAGGTTCTGCCGTTGCTGAAAAATGACCATGTCGCCTGACCAGGCTACGACACACCATCCTGCAACAACAAATCCAACTGTTCCAGAAGTTCGTCGCGGAGAAGATGGAGGTCCTGGACCTCACTTTCGGCGCTTCCGTTGAGCCGAGCTGCGTCAGGGGCCGCGGTTCGATCGGCACGTTCATGGGTTTGGGAATGAAGCCGATCGATCTGGGCAAAGGGGGCGGTAGCGCCGACGGGGCCGGACCGTTCGCTGTCGAGCCAGCGGCCAAGGCGGCAGTGGTGGGGATCGAGGAGCGGCGGCAGGCGGCGACCGCCGAGGAGGAAAGATGCCATGGCTGCAACCCAGGCGCGATGGGCGACGGCTGCATGGACTAGGGAGCGCTTGCGCGGCGCGACCGCCGCGACATGCGCCCAGGATGGATCGGGATTCCAGGAAGCCGCCCACGCCGGCAAATCCTCTGCGGGCATCGGCCAGGCAATCCCATTTCCCTGTCCAAAGACACAGCCGAGCTGCAGCAGGAGGCGGCCGTGGTCCGCCGTCTCCACGCCTTCCGCAATGGCCACACGATCGAAGGCGGTCGCCAGGCCGAGCACGCCTTCGAGGATGTTCAGGTCCTCAGGATCAACGAGCACGTCGCGCACGAAGCTGCGGTCGATTTTGAGCAGGTTGACTGGGAGACGCTTGAAATAGGTGAGTGAGGAATAGCCGGTGCCGAAGTCATCGAGCGCGATCGAGACACCGATCTCACGGCAGGCCGCCAGTACATGGGAGACTTGGGCCACGTCGCGCAACGCGCTGGTTTCGAGTATCTCCAGTTCCAGGCAGGAGGGGTGAATGGTGGGGTGAGCGGAAAGCAGAGTTCGCAGACGATCGACGAAGCCGGGCTGTTGCAGTTGATGGGCGGCGATATTGACGCTGACGGGAATCATCAGTCCAGCGGCATTCC
>JBAVUB010000466.1:0-3374 GCA_049696575.1 Acidobacteriaceae bacterium
CATTTGGATAAGCCGCAGGGGCTGCCCCCGCGCCCGTCGGCGCCCCAGCCGCACGGATCCCCGTCTCTCCCCCAGGGGAGGCCGCCCTTCCCTTGTTGTCCGGTTCAGGAGGCATCGCACGCCCCAAGCAGCGTGCTGGTGCCCGAAATGAAGACAGAAAGATTAGAGAATTCTTAGTCCCGTCTCATCCAACACGAGATCCTCTACGCATCCATCCCGGGCAACTCCGGCGGTATCCTTCCTCAGGCCGCCGCTATGGCGCTGCTCTGGAGTGTGAACCAGAACGTCGCACCCTTTTCCACCGCGCCTTCCGCCCAGATGCGTCCACCGTGCCGTGCCAAAATCCGCTGGACGGTCGCCAACCCGATCCCCGTGCCGGCGAATTCGCTCCGGCTGTGCAGCCGGTGGAACGGCTGGAAAAGCTGATCGCTCAGCTTCGGATCGAACCCCGCTCCATCGTCCTTCACGTAGTAAACAATCTCTCCCCGCCGGTTGACCGCGCCAAACTCGATGCACGACTGGTTATGGTGCGAGCTGTACTTCCACGCGTTTCGGATCAGGTTATCCAGCGCCACCCGCATCAGCCCCTCATCCGCATCCACCTCCGGCAACTCCGCGATCATGAACTCCACACGCCGCTGCGGTTCTGCTCGCTTCAGATTCTCGGCAATCTGGCTCACCATCGCCGTCAGGTTCACCGGCATCCGCTTCAGCGCCGCCGTGCTCGCCTGCGACAGATGCAGCAGGTCGTCGATCAGTCCCGCCATGCTGCGGGTGGCCTGACGCAGCTGCTCGAGAATCTCCCGCCGATCCCCCTCCCGCCCCTCGCGGTCCAGCCCTTCGAGGATGTAGACCATCCCCTCCACCGCATCGAGCGGTCCCCGCAAGTCGTGCGCCACGGTATAGGAGAACGCCTCCAGCTCCCGGTTCGCCGCCCGCAGCGCTGCCGTACGCTCCTGCACCCGCGCTTCCAGCTGCTCGCGCCCCCGGTTCAGCGCCGTATCCCGCTCCTGGATCTGGACCAACATCTCGTTGAAGGCTTCGATCAGTACCGCGATCTCATCCTTGTCCGGATGCGGTGCCGCCCGCACCGAATAATCCCGCTCCCGCGATACCCGTCGCGCCGTCTCTGCCAAAGCCACCATCGGCTGCGCCACCAGTCTTCGCGCCGTTGAGCTGATCAGCAGGCCCGCCGCCATGCAGATCAGCAGAATCACGCCCGCAATCCCCAGATACTGCCGCGCGCGCTGTCCCGTCTCCGTCAGTTCCGCGGCAATATAGACCGTGCCGACTGCTTTACCCTCAAAAATGATCCGGTGCGCCAGGAGCACATGGCTTCCGTTCACCCAGTTTTCATCGTTCTTTCCCACTTCCATCGCGCGCAGCGGCGTCACCCCAACCGACTCCGAGCGCCGGTATTCCGCAAACGTCGTGCCGTCGCTGGTCACAAGCGTGGCGGAAACTACGTCTGGCGTGTTGTTCAGCGCCTGCAGCGTCGTGGCCGCACTCTGCTGATCGTCAAACAACAAGGCCGACACACTGTTGGTGCCCACCAGCTGCGCCGAGGTCTGCAGCGTGTGAATCAGATCGCGCCGGAAAGAAATCGCGTCGTAGGAAAAGAACGCGATCGTCGCCAGCACCAGCACCGTCGCGCTCACCACCACGTTCATCAGCATCAGCTTTCCTGAGATCGAGGAGGACCCAGGCTTCATTTCGGCGCTCCTCCTGACTCTGGCTTACCGGTCACCGTCACAGCGACTTTCAGCAGTTCCGAGCTCAACCCCACGCCACAGCGATTCGCCGCCTCCAGATTCACTGAAAACCGTACGTGATCCTCCACCGGCACGAACTGGATGATGCCCCCGCGGGCAAGAAAATCCGGCCCGTCCCCCACCGTCAGCACCGGCTTGCCGTCCGCCGCCGCCAGAAAAGCATCCGTGCGTGCGCGTTCCTGTGCGCCCACGAACAGAATCGAACAGGCTCCCGCCCCCTCGGGCTCGTCCAGATTCCGCACCTCCACCCTGCGCCCGCGGATCTGCTCCCCGGCTACCAGCCGCGCCACCGTCTGCGCGAACCGATCCTGCCCCGCAACACAAACCAAAATCGGGCCACGGACCGCGACCTCCGGCCAGCGTACAAACTTGCCAAAGTTGTAAAGGTAGGCCGCCTGCACTTCCTCCTGCGACGGCTTCTGCGCCTTCACTTCCCGCGAGGCCCACACCCCGTACCCCACCGCCACCCCGGCCAGCAGAGCGCACCAGAGCCAGCTTCGCGTCCTCGGCCTGTCCCCCTGCATCCGCCTCGGGACCTTTACCGCCATGGCCGTCGCGCTCTCAGGCGGAACCTCGGCTTGGAATGGGGCGTCATGTGCAGGCGCAAAAACCTGCCCTTCAGCTCCGTGGTTGGCGCACATTCCAGTCTCCGGGCATCACAACATCACCGTCGCATGCTAACTCGAAGCGGGCTCAGCAGTGTGGGAAGGAAGAGCGGAAACGACCGCTGCGCGTCCATGAGATGCGCTCGCATCCTGCTCCAGTTGTCTCCCAAAGTCGCTGCCGCCCTGGATGTGGGGGCGCTGTCCGGCAATCCTGCTTCGCCTCCGGCATCGGCGCAACACGCGGATCGAACCCGACGCGCGACCCGCTCAGCGAAAATTCTGCGCGTACGTATCTTCCGGCAGGCCCATGTCAATGACCCTGTCGCGCAGAGCCAGTGCTTCGCCCCGGCTCATGATGCCGCCCAGCGTCACCAGCCACACGTCCCCGCCCCTCGGAGCAAACACCTCCGGGTTCAGCTCCGAGAAACGCTGCGCCAGCGCACGCGCCTGCTCCCGCGCCTCCTCTTCTCGATCAAACGAGTACGCGATCACGCGCCACCCCGCTATGGAAACCGTCGTCGCCTGCGCCGCTGCGCTCGCCGCTGGCCTATTCGGTTCCCTCGCGGCTGCCGGTGGTGTCACCGTACTCGTCGCCGGAGTCGCCGGCCGTTCCTCCGGCCCCCGATGCATCAATCCGTATAGCGTGAATACTGTCACCAGAACCACTGCGATCGCCGCCGCCACCACGTAGACCGCTCCCGGCCACTTGCCCTCGCTCGATTCCGGCTCCATCCCCCATCCGGTGTCCGTTTCCCGCTCGTTGGGCAGCATCAACGGCTCCCCAAACAGCGCCGCCTGCGCGCTCTCGTCGGCCGGTTTCATCGCGACTAACCGTGGAACCCTGCCGATCTCTTGTGCTTCCGTCCTGGCAGCACTGCGCTTCTTCGAGGCTGACTCCGGCTTCATCGCATCGCTCGCGGCGGCAGTTTTCTCCTCCACTGCGACCCCCTCCGGAGCCGACGCCATCTTCGTCGCCGTCTTTTGCTGGGGCTCGACC